>JBAVAA010000538.1:0-7566 GCA_049585515.1 Terriglobales bacterium
GTATTAATCCGTACAAACGGGGCTTAATGCCCCTTAAATTCTCGTGAGGAAAAATGAATTACTGCCAAAAGAAGCTTACTCTGTGGATGCTTACCTTCAGTCTGGCGCTCGCGGTTGCCATTTTGCCGACGTTAGCGAAGGCGCAGGCCACCGCCCCCAGTTCGGCCGACACCACTACAAACACCACCACGAAGAAATCCAAGAAGCACGCCAAGAAGGACGCGGCTGCAGCCACTGACAAAACTACCGCCGACAAGTCGACGGCTACCGATACCACAGCCGCGGCAACGACCACGAAGAAGAGCAAGAAGTCGAAGGCTACGACTGCGGACAATGCCTCGACCGCGGCAACTGCGGGCGACACCACAGCCGCGACAACGACCACGAAGAAGAGCAAGAAGTCGAAGGCTACAGCGTCCAATGCCGCTCCGGCCAGCGCTCCTACCAGCGCCACGCCCGCAAGCGCTCCCGTGGTTCCGGCAGCACAGGTGACTAAGACCAATTCCAGCGCTATGCCGCCGGCCGCCGCTCCGGCCACATCGAGCAGCATGGCTGCGCCCGCCAAGACGGCTACCAAGTCTTCAACCCCTGCGGCTTCCACCCCAGAAATCACGGCCGCGCAATCCGCCGGCAAAGTCTGGGTCAACACCGAGAGCGGCGTCTACCACAAAAGCGGCCGCTGGTATGGCAAAACCAAACAAGGAAAATTCATGACCGAATCTGAAGCTAAGGCTGCCGGTTACAAAGCCGCGGCGAAAGAGTAGGACAGAACAGAATTATCAAGGAGAGAGGACTATGACCAAGCACTTCCTGACCAGAATTCTCATTGCGCTGTTCGCCCTCAGTTTGATCAGCGGAATGGCGGTGGCGCAAGCCGCCAAGACGCCGGCCAAGACCACAATGGCTGCCTCTGGCGATCTACTGGACATCAACTCCGTCACCAAGGACCAGCTTGACGCTCTGCCCGGGATCGGAGCGGCCTACTCACAAAAAATCATCGATGGCCGTCCTTACGCAAAAAAGACCGACCTCGTGAATAAGAAAATTATTCCTCAGGCCACCTACAACAAGATCAAAGACAAGATCATCGCAAAACAAAAGTAAAAGGACACTGTGTGGCGGCGGGGCCATGCCCCGTCACCACACAAATGACCTCTATCGAATTTCGGCACTACTCTATTCCGGCACTACTCAGAGGAGGCAGTATGGGTTTGCTCGACAGTTTAGAAAACCAGGCGTTAGGCAACATACTCGGACGCAGTTCGAATCCACTGGCCTCCGGCCTCCTGCAGATGATTCAGACTCAGCCCGGCGGTTTGCAGGGGCTGGTGCAATCGTTTCACGATAAGGGTATGAGTGGATTGGTGTCGTCCTGGGTGGGATCGGGAGCGAATTGCCCGATTACTGCCGACCAGATTCATCAGGTCCTGGGCAGCGATCAAGTGAAGGCCCTCGCCGCCAAGGCCGGGATCTCCCCCGACGCCGCCGGTTCCGCGATTGCCCAGTTGCTGCCCGAACTGGTGGATAAGCTGACGCCGAATGGTTCGGTCCCCGAACACAGCAATGTTCTGGCGATGGCGTCGAGCATGCTGCAGAATTTCGAGGCAAAAGCGTCCTGAGCGATTCTCCGCGGAGAGTTATGGCGAGTGAGGCACAACCGGTTCCTTCGGTTCCTGACTCGCCTCGCCCGCGAAACTGACACTGCTAAACTTCCATCCGTTGCCTTGGCCTCCGATGTAGAGGATAATCACATTGACGGAAGACCGCCCCTGCGGTCCAGGTTTAGTCAGAGCTGGCTCAGTCGCCACGTGAATCTTCCTAACTACATCACGCTTACCCGTGTCGCCGCGATCCCGCTGCTGATATGGATTCTCTGTACTCCGCGCTTGAGCGACCAGACCGGAGAGCGGGAGATCCTGGCTTCGGCGGTTTTCATCGTGGCCTCGATCACCGACGGCATTGACGGTTATCTCGCGCGCAAACGCGGCCAGATCACTACCATCGGCATACTCCTCGATCCGCTGGCTGACAAGCTGCTCATTGCGGCCGCTTTTGTCACCCTGGTGCAGTTCAATCCGGCGCTGGTGCCGGCGTGGATGGCTGTGGTCATTATCGGCCGCGAGTTTCTAGTGAGCGGGTTACGCTCCATTGCCGCCTCTGAAGGCTTCACCATTCAGGCGAGCGAACTGGGCAAGTTCAAAATGCTGGTGCAGATCATCTCCGTGGTGGCCGTGATTCTCGCGCGCCGGTGGCACAACTGGCCGGTGTATGGTGGGTACATTTTCCCGGTCTACTGGATTGCCTGGAGCGCGATCTGGTTCATGGTTCTGCTTTCGCTGGTCTCCGCATTCGACTACTTTATTGCCTTCTGGTCGCGCATCGACCGCAAGTCGGAAAAGCGGCGGCGCCGGTCCTTCGTTCTCTCCCGGCGGAGAAAACGCGATGTCCAAGCTGTCTGAAACGCCTGAAAGTGCGACCGGAATTCAAATGGCTCGGGCCATTCCGGCAACCACCGAGTTTTCTCCGGAGCAACGCCGGTCCCTGCTCGCCATCGCACACGAAGCGATTCTTTCCCGGGTGGAGCGTCGGCCTTTTGCGGACGTGCCGCCTCCGCTCCCTGGGCTGGCAGAACTGCGCGGCGTCTTCACTACTCTTTATCTGAAGTGCGATCTGAAGTGCGGTCTGAAGTGCGATCTGAAGTGCGATCCGAAGTGCGTTCCGAAGTGCGATCCGCGAGGGGACGCAAGCGGCGATCTTCGCCAAGACGTTCACAGCGACCTTTCCAGGGAACTTCGGGGATGCGTCGGCTATGCCGTACCCATCGCACCTCTCTACCGCGCAGTAGCCGAAACAGCGCGCGCCGCCGGTTTTGAAGACTCCCGTTTCTTGCCGGTGACCAGGGAAGAGGCTCTTAACCTTGAGGTTTCTCTCAGCGTGCTTTCCCCGGTGTTGCCGATTCGTCCCGAAGCAATCCAAGTCGGGCATCACGGCCTGATCGTTTCGCAGGGTGTTCGCCGCGGCCTGCTCCTGCCCCAGGTTGCTCTCGAACATGGTTGGGATCGGGAGACTTTTCTGGAGCAGACCTGCCGCAAAGCTGGTCTGCCGCCCGATGCCTGGCGCATGGCAGCGACCATAGAGGCATTCTCCGCCGAGGTCTTTTCCGACTTCGACACTACAGTTGCAACCGGATGAGTTGGATCCACAAATTTCCGAGGTGTTGGCACCCCCACTTTCGCGCCCCCCACTTAAGTACTGTTGTTTTCGAGGCAACTGGGTGTAAGCTGAGCGCTGGCTCATGATTTTTGAGTCGTTATTTTCAGAACGACATTGTGGGACAGCGTTGTAGAGTAGGTGGGGGCAACATGGAACTCGCAGTTCTGATTGTGGTGCTGGTTGTGGCGGGGGCGATGATTCCCGGGAATCCGAAAATCCAATTCTTCCGCTGAACGAGAGTGAAGGCGTAGGGACAGCCGATCCTCGGCTCTCCGAGCAAGCCGCGGCGTTAGCCGCTTTACCCCTGCATTCAATATTCAATGGCGCGCCAGGGCTTCTGCCTGCTGGATGGCTGAGAGCCTGTCCTGGGCTTGCCACAGCGACGTGCGGTCTCTGCGCGTTGTCCGGACAAAAGAAAAGGGGAGATTTTGCTCTCCCCGTTGAGATTAGGTTGTCTTGTCCGCTTGCCTTACTCTTGGTCGTCCAATTCAACCGAGTCTCCCGCATATACATCTTCGAGCGCGAAGACCACCATGGCTGACGAAGCCGTCGGCGTTACGTTCAAAACGACCACTTCTCCAACAGCACGCCGCGGCAGATCGGCTACATGAATGTTCGGACCTTTCGACCGAGTGAAGCGATTGGCCTCGAAAGTCGGCGGACGCGACTGCGTGTCTTCTGAAGTGTTCATCTTGAAGGAGAGCGAATCCACAGGATCGTGCAGGGTAGCGGTGTAGGAACGGACTACCCGAAAATAATCACCAACCTTTACTCCCTGGTTAGAACCCATGTTCATATAAAGTTTCATGCCCGTGCCCAGCACTCCGTCGAAGTCCTTACCCAGCACGATGCGACCGCTCAGTTTGTTGGTGGCCGGCAGGAAGCGGTCGAAGTGTTCGGGGACACGGAATGTAATCGGCGGCTTTTCCACGAAAGGAAGTGCGAGGTCTCCAGGGTTGATGGGATCGCAATTGAATTCCACCTGGGCGATCGCGCTGTGGCTGCGGGTATCGACGACCCGCACCCGGCCGATCTCCCCGTAGGGCTGTCCCGCGGCGGCCATCACTTTCTTGCGCCCTGGATAAATTTCGTATTCGTTAAGGTCACGCATTTCACGGACTATCGAATACAGTTGCCCTACCTGGTAGCCACTCCCGGCTAGGTAGACCAGTTCTCCGATGCCAAATTTGGTGGAAGAGGGCGTTTGAAGGCCGCCATTCACGTAGTTGGCGTCTGGAACCCGCTCCTTAGTAAGAAATCCCGCGCAGTAGATGTCTGCGGCGGTCGGAGTTTGGAAGCGTACGAAGGGCGTGTTGACCGAGGTACTAATGATACCGGACGCATCGGGCGTTTCCGCCTTTGTTGACGACTGTCCCATGGCCAAACTAGCCGTCACCACGAGTACCAATAACAATCCTGTTTTCTTCATCTTACCTCCGACTCCCGTCGCTCCGGTGCTGCCCGGCTATCTCCCTAAAATGACAAGGGTTACAGCCGAAAAGTAACAAGCCAGGAGGGAGGGGTCAAGGTTACGAGGGTGTTTAGCCCTTTGTCCCCAGAGTACTTCGTCAGTAGCCAGCATTCATAAGGTTACGGGCAGCGGTTTGCGACTGCGGGGTTGCATCTGCGCCTGCGCCCCTGTAATATCGCGCCGTCGTTCGAGAATAAGCTAGACAATAAGCCAGAGAATAAGCTGAAAACAAATGGCCTTGGCTTTTTCCTCCACTGCCGCGCCCCGCTTTCTCCCTATGCATCTGCCCAGGGTCTGCCTGGCGCTGGGTGGGGACACGATTGGCGACACGGTCGAAGACATGCTGGCAATCGCCGAATCTATGGCCCGGGATAACCCGTTTCTCGAATTCCGGTTGGACTATCTGAAGCAGCCTTTGGCCGCGCTCTCGAAGATCCATCGTTTTCTCGAAACCCATCAGTACGTTACCGCCATCGGAACCTGCCGCCGCGTCGAGAATGGCGGCAAGTTCAAGGGATCGCTGGCTACGCAGTTGGAAGTTCTTACCAAGGCCCACGCGGCCGGATGTCAACTTGTCGACCTGGAATTCCAGAGCGCATTGAAGTCCAAGCCCGAAGCGATTACCCGCCTGCGCAGCCGCGCCGGACTCATCTTGTCCTTCCATGATTTCCGCGCCACGCGCAACCTCGATCAGATGCTGGAGAAAATGGTGAAAATTCCGGCCGACTTCTACAAGATCGTCACCACCGCCACAACGCTCTCCGACAACGTGGCCATGATGAAGTTCTTGCAGGCGCGGAGCGGCCAGCATGCCCTGATCGGATTGTGCATGGGGGAACAAGGCGTCATCAGCCGCGTGCTCAGTGTGCGCGCAGGCAGCGTCTTCACCTTTGGCGCAGTCGACCCGAATGCCGGCCTCAAAACCGCGCCCGGCCAGATCGGCGCGCGGGATCTGCGTGGTATCTACCGCATCGACCAGGTGGACGCCGCCACTCGCATCTATGGAGTCGCCGGCGATCCCGTCGAACATTCGCTTTCGCCCATCCTGATGAACACCGCGCTGCGCCGCGAGAACGTGAACGGCGTTTACCTTCCTATGCACGCCAAAACGCTGAAGGACCTGATCTACTGCGCGCGCGAGATTCCCCTGCACGGCCTCAGCATCACCATGCCGTACAAGCAGGCCATCCTTTCCTATCTTGATAACACCGACGCGCACACCACCAAAATCGGCGCCTGCAATACCGTCGTCCGCGGACAGGAAGGGAAGCTCTACGGATTCAATACCGATATCGCGGGCGTCATTCGTCCGCTGGAGCAGCGCATCACCATTGAGGACGCAAAGGTTCTAGTGCTTGGCGCCGGAGGCGCGGCTCGGGCCGCGGTGTTCGGCCTGAAGGAGCGCGGTGCTGAAGTCTGGATACTGAATCGAACATCCATCAAGGGTCAAAAGCTGGCGCGCCAGGCCAAAGCGCACAGCATCAAACGCGCCGATCTCCGCAAGGTCGCCTTCGACGTCATCATCAACGCCACTCCAGTCGGAATGGGTAACACGCGGGATTGCCCGCTCAAAGATCAAGAGATTCAAGCCCGAGTAGTCTTCGACATGGTATATGACCCGGTCGAGACCCACCTGCTGCAAGTGGCGCGGAGCAAGGGAATCGCCGTCATCCCCGGCGTAGAAATGTTTGTGCAGCAGGCCGCGCGCCAGTTTGAAATCTGGACGGGCAAGCCGGCCCCCGCCGGCGACATGCTGCGAGCGGTCACGATCGCTCTGCAGGAGCGAGCGGCCCAGAAGAAATCCTGAAAGGCTATGCTGGACGGCTGGCGTCCTTGGGGACCGCGGGTTTCACTTTCATGGAAATTTCGGACGCCGTTAGCTTTTCATCAGCGACAATATCATTGCTGAATACCCAATCTCGATCTCGTCCATTGCGCGCGGGTCGCGGCAGGTCAGCTGATTGACGCGGCGGCCGTTGGAGAGCGGGTCGCTGGATCGAAGAAATCTGGGCCCATCCGCGCGAGTTCCTGGTCATCAACCTCAACAGGGAGGCTTTCGAAGGAAGCCAACCGGGTAGCCTGCGGAATCTGGTGACATAGCGCAGAGCTTCGGCCCTTTGCTCCAGCTCGAAATGGCGCAGATATTTCTGGACAATGGTGGGCATGGTCATGCGCAGGGCAGTCGAAAAATTCTGCACCGCCATCGCCTGCTGTTTCTGCGGGTCAGCCAGAAGCTCGATCAGGCAGCGAGCCAAATCTGAGGCGTTTCCCGGCTGGTAGAACTCGATGGCTATATCCTCGCCATCGGCCATCTGGCGAAAATCGGCGAGATCCGCGCATACGACGGGCACGCCATAAGCGGAGGCCAGGTGGGCAACGCCGCTGCAACCGGCTGACGAAGAGTAGGGCATGACGGCAACCGAGGAGCTTTGGAAAAGGTCGGGCAACCGATCTTCGTCGAGGTAGCCGGTGAACTCGATGCTCGGGTCCTTCGCCCATTTGTCCCGTACGGATTCCACATAGCCCGCGGCCTGAGGATGGTTACCGCCAGCAATCACCAATCTGGCGTTGGGCAGACTCCGAGCCACCAGGCGGAATGCATCGATCATCAATTCGAGCCGTTTGTAGGTCCCCCACTTGCCGAAGGCCAGGATGCGCGACTCGGGATTGTCCCGCCGCGAAAAATCCGGATATTCAGGTCGAGTCGTCAGAATGCCGTGCGACCGGAGGTGAACATTATCGCGGCCATATTTTTCGTGGAGAATTTTGCGATATCCGGGCATGAGAACCGATACGGAATTCGACCGCAGAAGGATTCTGGTAGCGACGGCGCCGGCCAAACGGTAGGAACGCGGATGTTGAACGCCAGCATCGTTCAAATC
>JBAVAA010000539.1:0-11043 GCA_049585515.1 Terriglobales bacterium
CTATGAACCCGAACATGGCCGCCGTCATCAATGAGGGTTCAATGAACGAGATCTTGCGCTACATCGAAATCGGCAAAAAAGACGGCCGCCTGATCACCGGAGGAACGCGCGATGCGAGTGCGGGCGAAGGCTATTTCGTCAAGCCGACAGTGATCGCCGATATTCCACCGAAGTCAAAGCTGGAGCAGGAGGAAGTCTTTGGTCCTGTTCTCGCGGTGATCAAGTCGCGCAATTTCGATCACGCGCTGGAGATCGCCAACGATACCGAATTCGGCTTGACCGGCGCGGTCTACTCCAGTTCGCGCGAGAAACTGGATCGCGCCGTCCGCGAGTTCCATGTGGGCAACCTCTATCTAAATCGCAAGTGCACAGGAGCGATGGTCGGGGCGCATCCCTTCGGAGGCTTCAATATGTCCGGCACCGATTCGAAGTCCGGCGGGCCGGACTACCTCTACTTGTTCACGCAAGCGAAAAGCGTTGGAGAAAAAATCGCGTAGAGACGGGGCTTGCCCCGTCTTATGCCAAATCAGAACATAAATAAGAAGGCCGCCCGAGGGCGGCCTTTTATTTCATAGAAAGCAGTCTAGCTGCCCATCCCCGCACTCTGTGACGCCTGCGGGATGGCGGCGGCTGCGGTGGCAGCTGCGGCCTCGTTCAAGATGCGGTGGTGAATCGTGAACAGCGCCAGCTCCAGCCTGTCCGACACGCCGATCTTGTCGTAGACATTACGCAGGTAGTTTTTGATCACCTGCTCAGTCGTGCCTAATTGGGTGGCGATTTCCTTGTTCTTGTATCCCTGGACGATGAGTGCCACGATGCGCAGTTCCTTGGCCGTCAAGCGGTCGCGGACGCGCAGCCCGACCATATCGTTCTCGGTCAACTCGCTTGGCACCGCCATATCCTGCACCCAGTTTTCGCCGCGCGCGATTTTGCGCACGCAGTCCACGAGCGCTGGGCTGGTGACGTTGCGATAGACGACGCCGTGCGCGCCCGCCGCCATGTAGCGCTGCGCGCTCTCGCCGGTATCGGCGAGAACTACGACTCGCGTCTTGTTCTTGTTGGCAGCCGCGAGGACGGAGTTGAAGTCGGAGTGAAACCCTCCGGCAATGATGAGGACGGCGGCGCGAAACTTGTCGAGCGCCATGAACATCTGCTCGGCGGTTTGCGCCTGGGCTACGATGCGCATCTCGTCTTCCACGGCCAGAACCTTGGCGATGCCGGCTCGAAAAATGGCCTGATTGTCGGCCAGAATTAGCTTTAGCATGGATCCCGCTCCTGGTTAACTGTTGCGAACGAACTCGTAAGAATCGATTACACAAGCGACGCCCCGGCTGTCTCCGGATTCGGCGCTGGCATGGGGCTCATCGGTCCGCACAACGCGACCGCGGCACTGAATCACAACATCGTCCTTGCCACCCGTAACCTCCGGCGGCAAGGTGATCTCAAACTCTACTGGAGAGCCGACCTCAAGCGAGGCATCGGCACGGATGTACACGCCGGCGGCGCTCAGATTACCAGTCATGCCGCTCGAATCATCGGTGGTGTCTTCCCTATGAATCTTGATCGGCAACTGCAGCGGAAACCTTTTTCCCGTACGCGCTTCGGTCACAACGCCTCCTCGACCCTGGTTCTGCGCTTCAACCAAGCCAGAACAACAACCAAACGACCAGCCAAAGTTAATGAGTAGCTAACGGCGTTATATCACGGAAAATACCCTAAAAGAAGCCCAGATTACCTTCGTAATCTCAGTAGGAACTAGATACCTACCCCCGGCGAAGCGGCGGAAGGAGCCGAAATCCGGGAAACTCAACGCATTCCCGGCGTAGCACCGGCAATAAACTCACGGTAACCAGGTAACATCCGCCGCTCACAACTCCGGCGTCGCTCGCGATGCCGGGGCCTCCGGGCCGGGTTGCACGATCAGATTGTGGCGGCGAAGCACGCGCCGCCGCTGCGATTCCTGCAGGGGAGCGCCGGCGGCAAGGGCGCATAGAACATAAAACAATGCAGCGTTTGCCGGAATCTGCAGATTGAAATCAAGAAAGCTGTGTACCAGGATTCCGACACAACCAAGTAACGCCGCCACGGTCATTGCGCCGCGCGCGGTGTCGCTCCAGTTCTCAAGCTTGCCCGCGGCCCCTCGAAAGACCACTACTAGAAACCAAACGGCGACGGAGAACCCGGCTACCCCCGTCTCGACCAGCATCTGCAAATAATCGTTGTGCGCCTGATTGACAAAAAAGGTGGTGTAGAAGCTGCGAAATTCCGGGTACACAATCGGAAAGGTGCCGAGTCCCCATCCGAGAAACGGACGTTTCAAGAACATGCGAAGGCAGTCGCGATCGATAGTGAGGCGAACTCCTCCGCCGATCTCTTCGCGGGCTTCGGAGTGAATGCTGGCCAGCCGGCGAGTGAGTTCGTTGCCTCCCAACCACACCAGAAAGACGATCACCAGCGCCAGAAATGCTCCCAGCAGGAGGGGTTGTCGCCAACCTCCCTGCCGCTTGCGAATCAGGAGAACGCCGAGCACCAACATCTGTGCCAGAAACGCCACCATGCCTCCGCGGGAACCGGAAAGGAAAATACTCGCAGCCATCAGCGCCGCCGCTCCGGCCACTGCGATCTTGCGGTTGCCGCTTGTGAAGTGAGTAGCCGCCAGTACCAGCGGGAAGGGCGTCAGCATTTCCATCAAGCCGGCGTAATGATTGTGATTTACATACGGACCGTAGATCGAGCCACCCTGCTGGAGGGGCCAGATCCAATACAGCTTTCCATTCGGCGAGATACCCTGCAGCACAGCAAACGCTGCCACGGCTGCTCCGTAAGCGGTGAACAAATTGGCCATCAGTTCGAACTGGGACGCCCGGCGCGCGGTTTGCGTCACGACAAACACGAGCATCCCGTAGGCTGCGTAGAGCAAAAGATGGGTATAGGTCGCATGACGGTAGGCGGTGGTTCCGGCCAGCACCTGCACCAATGCCAGAGCAAAAAAGGCGGCCATGGGGCGGTAGATAGGATTGTCGGAGAAGCTGAGTTCGCCATTGATCCATTGACGGTAAAGCCAAGCCACCAGCAACGCCGTGGCGCAGACTTCCAAGGCAAAAATAGACCAAGGCTCCACCGCCCCAAAGGCCAGTGGCGCCAACAACAGCACGGTACAGGCGGCGCCCAGGAGCACGGTATTGGTCACTCGTGGTTGTGAGACCTTAGCGACGGGCGCGGGTTCGGGCTGCGTTGCCAGGGCGGAACTCACGGGCGGTCCTTGGATTGTTTCGGGGAATGATCGGGAGCGAGATCGGACGAATCGTCGGGCGCAAGTTGGAAACCGTCGAGCCAAAGCTTGCCGCGAATCGGCGAGTTCGCCGGAGATCGCTCGATGGCCAGCCGCAGCAGAGTCGTGGAGGCACGTGTGGTCACCGTGGAGTGAACTTCCTTCCAGAAATCGGCATCGGTGAGTGAGTCGCTGGCATAAAGCGGCAATCCCGTGTAGGCATCGCGCAGAACGATCTGCGGCCCGCCAGCTCCCTCAAACTCTGCCGACTTATAATACACGGAGAAGTTATAAGTGGTGGCGCCGCGGACCGGAATGAGCTGCTGAACGCCGGCGTCGGCGATCCCCGGGCCTTCGAAGGTCAGCGAGAGCGATCGATGACCCTGTTGGAAGGCGCTGGGATCGAGCAGGGGCCGGACGCCGGTCCGATTCACGTAGGTCCAGTCGAAGCCTCCATTCAGGATGTCGAGGCTGAAATCTCCGTTCACCACCAGGTTGTCATCCGTCGGCAGATAGGCCGAGAGACCAAGCGCGTCGGCAGTTTGCTCCCACGCAGACATGGCCGCCTCGGGACGACCCGCTGCGAGGAGATAGGTCACGTATTCATAGAGATTGCGTTCCCGGAATTTCTCGTGCAACTGTGCGATCCGGCTCCAGGTTTTGATGGTGCCGTCGGTTTCCTGCTTGCCCATCAGGAATCCAAGAAATGCAAACAGGGTATCGGCGCGAGCCGGGACCACGTCGCGGAGCATAGCGTCCGTGTCGGGGAGCACGCGCCAGCTTTCGCGCAGGGCCGCATCCCTCAGCTCATCGTCGTTCTCCACCACCACATGCAATTCGCGCAGGGCGCGGTCGGTATCACCGTCGATGAGAAAAAAATTAGCTGCCTCCCACGCCACATCGGGTGCGGTAGGCTCGGCAAGCAGCGCGTGCTCAAGTGCCCCTCGCTGGTTCGCGAGGTTTCCAGTCACTTGATATGCAGATGCCAGATCGAACCAATAACGGGCGTCGTGAGGATTAAGGGCGACTGCGGCTCGAAGGCTGTCGATGGCCGATTGCGGATCGCCAACAGAAAATTCAAAGTAGCGTCCTAGCCGATGGTAATAATCGGCATTCCCGGGCGAAAGACGCACGGCGCGTTCGAGTTTTGGCAACTCCGCGCTTGAAGCAAAGACGCTGGCCGCGAACTCTCTCGCGGTCAGAAAAAGATAGACGCACGCGAGCAGCGCTACCGCTGCGGCTGGTTGCCATCGTCTGCCATACGTAAGTGCAATAGCCACTGTTCGGTTACCGGTCAAACGTCACAGTAAATTGTTTCTGTTAATCCATCCGCTGCGCGACGGAACACCTCTAAACGTACAACGCGCCCTGAATTACGCGCGAAACTCATCTTCTCAAACCGCTTTGGGCTCCACGTCGTCCCCGGCTGCGAGAGGTTCCTCCTGATAGTACTCAGTGTATTTACCCTGATACTCGTAGTAATAGTAATAATCCGGAGAAGTAAGATCGACGGCATTCAGGAGCACGCCGGCGACGTGGGCATTGACCTGGGTCAAGATGTCGCGGGCGCGACGCAGCGCCTGCTTCGTAGTGTGGCCGGAACGAATCACCAAGATCGTAGCGTCGGCGTTCGGTGACAATACCACTGCATCAGTAACGGAAAGCGTGGGCGGAGTATCGATCACGATATGGTCATATAGTTCGCGCAGCTCTGCAACCACGTCCCGCATGTTGGAAGACGCCAGCAATTCGGCTGGATTTGGAGGCGGCGTGCCTGCGGGCATGATGAAAAGATTGGGCAGAATGGAAGAGGCTGTAATTGTCTGCTGCACCGTGGCGCTTCCGGTCAGCACATTGCTTAAGCCACTGCGCGGGCCCATGCCCAGGGCCTTGTGCACGCTGGGACGGCGCAAATCGGCATCGACCAGAAGAACGCGCACGCCTTTCTGCGCGAGCACGATCGCAGTGTTGATGCTGGTCGTCGTTTTGCCTTCCTGCGGCCGGGCGCTGGTCACCATGATCACTTTGGGGGGCGCACCGAGATTCGAAAGCAGAAGCGAGGTTCGCAGGGCGCGGTACGATTCCGCCATCTGGGATTGCGGCCGAACCTGAGTGACGGTTTCAAACACCTCCTTGGAAGCGGTCAAAGCCAGGCGTTTGCCGGCGCTGTGACTGCCTGTTTTGGAGCCCAGCGGAATCATTCCGAGCGAGGGAAGCGCCGATAGCGCTTGGGCCTGCTCGGGCGTGCGGACCGTGTTGTCCATGTTCTCCAGCACGAAGGCGAGGCCGACAGCGGAAATGAGGCCCAGGACTAGAGCGAATGCTAGGTTGCGGGGAATGTTCGGTTCGCTGGGGGCGGTGGGAACCCGTGCAGCGTCAATAATGCGAAAGTTATTGGAGCGCAATCCCGCGGTAACGCCCGCCTCTTTCAGCTTTTCCAGCAATCCCTCGTAGAGTGTGCGGTTGCTGTCCAGGTCGCGCTTGAGGATGCTGTATTCAATGGCGCTCTCGTTGAGCTTGTTGGCTTCTTGCTTTTGTTTTTCAAACGAATCGCTCAGCATACTCTCGCGCTGCAACGCGGCCAGGTATCGACCCTTGAGATGATCGACGGCCTTGGTAGTCTCCGATTGCAACTGGCGGTCAATTTCTTTGAGTTGGTTATTGAGCTGCGCCACTTTGGGATAGGAGGGACCAAACTGGGTGCTGAGGTCGGCAATCTGAATTTTTAGATTCGCCTGCTGTTCCCGCAACTTGTCCAGCAGGCTGGACGTTGCCGCGCTGGTTCCCGCCGTGTCGGAAACGATAGCAGCCGCGATCGCTTCCGGCTCGTTGGTCTGGGTCTGGCGATAGACCGCTTCTTTCTGCATCCGGTCCGATTCAGCCATCGTCATTTCCTTGTTCAGCTCGTCGAGCTTTTCCATGGTGATGTTCTGCTTGTCGTCAGTCCCGAGAATCTCGTGTTCCTTCTGGTAGCGCACGAGCTTCTCCTGCGAGGTTTCCACTTTCATTTGCAGGTCGACAAGCTGTTTTTTAAGCCATTCGCTAGCTGCCATGGTGGATTCGAACTTGGTCTGGTAGTTCTGCTCGACGTAAGTGGCCGCCAGGGTATTCACGGCACTGGCGGCGAGATGAGGATCGGTGCTGCTGTAACGAATCTCGATAATGCGGGTATTTGGAATCAGAGTGACATGGAGATTTCCCCGAAACCTCGCCAGCAGAGCCGAGGTGCGGTTGGAATCGGTTTGCAGCGAATCGGCGACCAGGTTGGCTTGCTTTTGATCGGAATGGCCGCCAAACTCCGGACGCCTATCGAGATTCAGTTGCCGAATGACCTGCAGCGCCATGAGGTCGCTCTGCAGGATGCGGACCTCGGTGTCCAGATCGCTCTGCTCGTAATAGTCCATCGCCTGCCCGGAGTCTTTGAAGGTAATGAGGTTGGGGTCGGCCTTATTGACAACAATTTGGCCTTTGGCTTCGTAAATGGGGGTCTGGCGCAGGCTGGCGATAGCCACGACCATGAAGATCCCCGCGACGACTGAAATCACCATCCACTTCCGCTTGATGAGAACGCGCATGTATTCGCGCAGCATCGAGTCCTGCGACGGCAACACGTTATACAGAGAGGAGTCGATCGGCCTCAGAAATTCTGCCGGACCGGCAGGCTGCAACTCATGGGGTCCACCGTTATTTCGCGGGTCGTTGTTGCGCGGAACCAGGGGTCCCAATGACATCGCTACTCCTTAGCCGAAAAAAGAGCGCAGCCGCCGAAAAGAACGTCAGAAGATTCGGGCTGCCTATTCACCGCGCCTGACACAAAAAGTCCGGCTCAGCCGGCCTTCGCACCGCAACCTAGGCTGAAAATAACCGCCGTTGTCAGGAATTTTCCTGATTTTAGCATCTCAGAACCGGGAAACAGCCAAAAATTCGCGAAGGAGATGTTGTTTGAGGAACGGGTTCGACCGCAGCAACTGATGTGTTCACTAGGGTAATATGATCGCGACTGCAGGGCACGATTGTGGATATGGATACATGTGAGCCCAAATCGGCTGGATTCGCAAGCCCGGTCCCGGTCTCTGGTTCCAGACGCAACTCCATTGCTGGACGATTCCTGGCCCATATTTCCCGCGAAACCAGTTCGGGCCGGTTTATCCCCGAGATGGATGGCCTGCGCTTCTCAGCCATCGGCATGGTCATCCTTTTTCACCTGAATGGGTACCTTACAGCCAAGTCGCCAATCTATCGTGCTGCTCCGCCTGCTTCCGACTGGCTTGCCCAGACCGCGCTCGTAGGCTTCCGCGGCGTCGAACTCTTCTTTGTGATCAGTGGTTTCATTCTCGGGCTTCCGTTTGCTGCGCGTTACCTTAAGGGAGCCACACCCGTAAATTTGCGCAAATACTATCTGCGTCGCTTGACTCGTCTGGAACCCCCTTATATTGTCGCCCTGCTTCTCCTGTTCTTGCTGGCCTTGATCGTCGATGGAAAGCCGTCGGCCAATTTTTATCCGCACCTAGCGGCCAGTCTCGGCTATTTACACAGCCTGATTTTTGGAACGTTCAGCCCGGCAATGGGAGTGGCGTGGTCGCTTGAGATCGAAGTGCAATTCTACCTATTGGTCCCATTGTTGACCCTTCTCTTCGCCATCAGAAGCCCGATGCTACGGCGCTCTTCGATGGTCATTCTGATCTTGGCGGCGCTGTTGGGTCAGGCGATATTCTTGCACGACAGTCCTCGGGCATCCCTCTCCATTCTCGCGTACGTGCAATTTTTCCTGATCGGATTTCTGCTCGCCGATGTTTTTTTGGCTAGTTGGGACGAAGTTCCGCAGCGAAACCTCGTTTGGGATTTTGTAGCCCTGGCTGGATGGCCTCTGCTATTTGTGATCCTCCGTTCGCCGGTCCTTGCGCACTGGCTTTTCCCCGCATGGATTTTTCTCCTCTACCTGGCCGCCTTTCGCGGTCGTTTCGTGAATCGTATTTTCTCTAATGGCTGGATCGTGGCCATCGGAGGGATGTGTTACTCCATTTACCTGCTTCATTATGAAGTAATCTCCGCGGTGGGGAGGGTCACCAGGCGACTGGGAGAAACCGCGCCTTATTGGATCTATCTTTCCTTGCAACTCGTTCTTATCGGCGCCGCCATTGTGTTGATCTGCGGAGCCTATTTTGTCGTCATAGAAAAGCCCTGCATGCGCCGCGATTGGCCGCAGCGGCTGTGGGAGTACGGTCAGCGAATTGTTTTTGCCAAGTTTCGGTTGGCCGGAACCGCAGCTGAGTAGTCCACGATTAGAGCCGATGGTCCGGGTTGTTTCTTGTGTCGTGGCGGGGTTCCGCCCCGCTGGTGTGCGATCCGGCGATACGTTCCCGCGCCGCTCAGCTATACTATCCAACACACGAAATACCGAAGAAGGTTCTCCTGGATTCCGGAATCAAGGCGGTAAGCGGCATCCCGTATATAACCCGGCAGGACAAACTCAAAAGGAACAGTGATGGTGAATTGGTCGCAGGAATCGATACTGGTCACGGGCGGTACAGGATCGTTCGGGAAAAAGTTTGTCGAGATCATGCTGCGCGACTACCAACCGCAACGACTGGTGGTCTTCAGCCGGGACGAACTGAAGCAGCATGAGATGAGAGCCTCAGGCTTCGATCATCCCAGCATGCGGTATTTCATTGGAGATGTGCGGGACGTCGAGCGCTTGAAGCGCGCCCTTTCGGGGGTGACGGTGGTGGTGCACGCGGCCGCGCTCAAGCAGGTGCCGGCTTGCGAATACAATCCATTCGAGGCGATCCAGACCAATATCATGGGCGGACGCAATGTGATTGACGCCGCCATCGATCAGGGCGTGCGTCATATTCTGGCGCTTAGCACCGACAAGGCGGTGAATCCGATCAACCTTTACGGCGCCACCAAGCTGTGCGCCGAGAAGGTGTTCGTGCAGGCCAATGCCTATGCGGGCGCTCGGAATACACGCTTCAGTTGTGCGCGTTACGGGAACGTGGTGGGCAGCCGGGGCAGCGTGATTCCAATTTTCATCGAACAGCGCCGGCGCGGAAAGATCACCATAACCGATCCGCGAATGACTCGATTCTGGCTGACCCTGGAACACGGCGTAAGGTTTGTAATTCGCTGCCTCGAAGAGATGCACGGCGGCGAGATTTTTGTTCCGAAGATTCCCAGCATGCGGCTTGTGGACCTGGCGGAAACGGTCGCTCCGGGCTGCCGGGTGGAGTACATTGGGATTCGCCCGGGAGAAAAATTGCACGAAGTGCTCGTGTCTGAAGACGAATCCCGGCAAACCCTCGAGACAGAAGACATGTACGTGATCCAGCCATCGCATCCGTGGTGGAGGTCGGAGAACTGGGTCAATGCCAAGCCGCTTCCGGAGGGTTTTCGATATTCGAGCGACAGCAACGAGCGCTGGCTGACGCGGCAGGAATTGGAAGAACTGGTGACGCCGGAGGCCCGCGCCGCCGAGGAACTACCGGCTTCGGCCTGAGACTCTCGCATGGGTTCTTCACCCGCCAAGCTGGAATTGCTCGCCATTCACGGCGGTACTCCCGTCCGGAAAAAACTGCTGCCGTATGGACGGCAAAGTCTGGATGACGACGACATTCAGGCTGTCGTTGAGGTTCTGAAGTCGGACTGGTTAACCACTGGACCGAAGGTCGGCGAGTTCGAGGAGCAGTTTGCGGCTTGGGTCGGCGCGCGGCACGCGGTCAGCTTCAGTTCGGGTACGGCCGCGCTGCATGGTGCGGTCTTTGCCGCGGGACTGGGGCCTGGCGATGAAGCGGTTACCTCCCCGCTGACTTTCTGCGCCACCGCCAACTGCATTTTGTATCAGGGCGGGACGCCCGTGTTTGCCGATGTCTCGCCGGATACGATGAATCTTGATCCGGACGAAGTTTCCAAGAAAATGTCTGCACGCGCGTCTTCCCGCGTGAAGGCCATTATCGCTGTCGATTATGCGGGGCATCCGGCCGCGCTTGATGAACTGGTTCAACTGGCCAAAAAACAAGGAGCGATGTTGATTGAAGACGCCTGCCATGCGCTGGGCGCGGAATATCACGGGAGGCGCGTCGGCGGTATCGCCGACATGACCGTGTTCAGCTTTCATCCGGTCAAGCACCTGACTACTGGAGAAGGCGGCATGGTTGCCACCAACGATGCGCGACTGGCGGAGACGCTGCGGCGTTTTCGCAATCACGGCATCAGCAGCGAAGCACGGCAGCGCCAGGAAGCGGGACAGTGGTTTTACGAGATGGTGCTGCTGGGCTTCAATTACCGGCTGACGGATATTGCCAGTGCTTTGGGACTATCTCAGTTAGCGAAGTTGAGTCGGAATCTTGTCCGGCGCCGGGAGATTGCCGCGCGCTACACCGCCGCATTTCGGTGCGTTCCGGGGCTGATTCCGCCCAATGTGCGTGCCGAGGTGAATCCGGCGTGGCACCTCTATCCGATTCGCCTCGACATGGCTGTGCTCACCGGGGACCGCGGCCAGATATTCCGTGCCCTGCGGTCGGAAAACATCGGTGTCAGCGTCCATTACATTCCCGTACATCTGCATCCCTACTATCGCGACCAGCTTGGCCATCGAGCCGGCGAGTATCCGGTCGCGGAGACAGCCTATGAGCGATTGATCAGCCTGCCCATGTTCCATGGCATGACCGATGCGGATGTCGCCGACGTGATTGCGGCGGTCGGCAAGGTGATCTCACACTATGCCAAGTAATGGGCCGAGGGCCCGGCCAGTCTGTATGCGAAAGAATCTGAGA
>JBAVAA010000540.1:0-4784 GCA_049585515.1 Terriglobales bacterium
CTTAGTTTCTTAGTGTTGCAGCAGAAATTCGTAATTGGAAGCCCGTCCTTGTGATCCGTCCATCCCCACCATATAGTTAAGAGTTATCGACGTAAATCATGGAGAGGCCATTATGGAAACGAAGGCATTTGTGTCTCAACTGGAAGAACGCATTCATCCCTATAATTTGCTCAATCATCCTTTTTACAAAGCCTGGTCGGAGGGGGAACTGACCCGCGACGATCTGCGGCAATACGCCGAGGGCTATTACCCCCACGTGGAGGCTTTCCCTGGCTATCTGGCACAATTTGGCATCCGGCTGGAGGAAGGGGAGTTGCGCCGCGCGGTTCTCACCAATATGACGGACGAAAAGGGCGGGGAAGATTCCTTCGGCGAGCCGGAACGTTCCCACTCCGAACTGTGGCTTGACTTTGTCGAAGGCGTCGGCGGACGTCGAGTACCAAAACGCCGCCCAACCGGGGAAGTTCGCAAACTCGTCGCCTGGTTCCATCGCATCGCGAGCGAGGGAACTCCGGAGGAGGCGCTGGCAGCTTTTTATGCCTACGAATCGCAAGTGCCACGCCTATCACAAGAGAAGAACCGTGTGCTGCGTGAACTCTATGGCACCGATGAGAAGACTCGCGGCTACTTTACTCTGCATGCTCTTGCCGACATGCGCCACGCCAATGCTTGGCGCGACCAACTGGTGAAACGAGTTCATGCCCATCCAGAGATGGCCGAAAAAGCATTGGCAGCTGCCGAAAATGCCGCCAAGGCTTTGTGGCGGGTGCTGGACGGCTTCGAGGCGCGCCGGACCGATCAGGTAGCGGCGTAGTTTTCGATGGCGGCATAGTTTCCGAAGCATGGCCCGACCCATCCCCATCGGCGTGCGCGGCGAGGCGGATGAGACCGTCGAGTTGAAGCACACGCTCTCGGCGCATCATCCGGAGTTGCCGCCGGTGTATTCGACTCCCGACATGATTCGCCTGATGGAAACAGCGTGTTTCCACGCGCTGCAGCCATTTTGCGATGAGGGAGAGATTACGGTGGGGATCTCGATCCACGTCGAACACCGGGCCGCCAGCGGAATCGGGATGCGGATTCATGCCGCGGCGGAACTGGAATCCATTGACGGCCGCTTTTACATCATGCGCGTCCGCGCCACCGATGGCACGCAAGAGATCGGGAGTGGTACGGTAGGGCGGGCTGTCGTCCATGTTCCCAGCTTCTTGAAACGTATGCGCGAAAAAGCTAGTGGGATCTGACTCAGCCGGAAGAGAAAACTGTGGAATCCCAAACCAACAAAGCGATCCAATTCCGGCAACTCCATCGCGGGCCGGGTGTGCTTATTCTGCCGAATGCGTGGGATGTAGCCAGCGCCCGCATCTTTGAGGAAGCGGGCTATCCCGCCATCGCAACCACCTCCGCGGGAATAGCATTTTCGCTGGGCTATCCCGACGGCGAACGCATTCCGCGCGATGAGATGCTGGCTCGCATCGCCCGCATCGCTCGCGCCGTTCGTGTGCCTGTGACCGCCGATGTTGAGTCGGGATACGGCGCCTCTCCGGAAGACGCCGCCAAGACCACGCGGGAGCTGATTCAGGCGGGAGTCGTCGGCATGAACCTTGAAGATGCGAGCGGGCGTCCGGATCAGCCTCTAAGCTCCCTTGAGTTGGCGGTCGAAAAAATCCGGGCGTCACGCGAGGCTGCCGTGCAAATGAAGGCGCAGATTGTGGTGAATGCGCGAACCGATGTGTACCTGCTGGAGGGAGGTACTCCCGACGCGGACTATGCCGAAGCCTTACGGCGATCGCTTGCGTTTCGCGATGCGGGCGCCGATTGCGTCTTCGCCCCTGGGCTGAAAGATGCCGAGACGATTCGGCGGCTCGCGAAAGCCGTCGAGTGTCCGCTTAACATTCTCGCCGGAGTGGGAGCGCCTTCGATTCCGGACTTAGCGAAGTTGGGAGTCGCACGGGTCAGCGTGGGATCGGGGCCGATAAGTGCCACGCTCGGACTGCTGCGTCGAATCGCTGCAGAACTCAAGACCGCCGGAACCTACACCGCGATGGAGGGCGCGGTTCCCCATGCCGAGATGAATAAACTTCTGGGCGGATAAGCCCATCACCGCACAACGCCGCTTCTCACCGCTCGTTACCCGTTGATCAGACTCATCATATGTTCCGGATAGCGCAACCCCGCAGCCGCACCAGAAGGAAAGACTTCGTCCAGGCGGCGCAGATCATCCGTAGTCAGTTTCAAATCCACAGCTGCGGCGTTCTCCTCGAGATATTTGCGGTGCTTGGTGCCAGGAATCGGAACAATTTCTTCATCCTGCTCCAACACCCAGGCGAGCGCCAATTGGGATGGCTGACACTTTTTCGCGCGCGCGATCTCTTCAACTGTCTTCACGAGATCCAGATTCTTCTGAAAATTTTCGCCCTGGAAGCGTGGCGAGAAGCGGCGGTAATCGTCCGCCGCCAAATCATCGAACTTCTTGAACTGGCCGGTAAGAAAACCGCGTCCGAGCGGGCTGTACGCGACGAAGCCGATGCCCAGTTCGCGGCAGGCGGGCAGAATCTCGTCCTCCGGATCGCGCGTCCAAAGCGAATACTCGGTCTGCAGCGCCGCGATGGGATGAACCTTGACCGCGCGCCGCAGAGTGTTGGCGCTGGCCTCGGACAATCCGATGTGGCGGACCTTGCCCTCATGAACCAACTCCGCCATCGCGCCCACGGTTTCCTCAATCGGGGTATCGGGATCGACGCGGTGCTGATAGTAGAGGTCGATATGGTTCACGCCCAGCCGCCGCAAACTTGCTTCGCACGCTTTCTTCACGTAATCGGGCTTGCCGTTGACGCCGCGAATCTGCGGGTTGCTGGGATCGCGGACGATCCCGAACTTTGTGGCCAGGACGATCTGGTCGCGTTTGCCTTTAATCGCGCGCCCGACGAGCTCTTCGTTCTTGTACGGCCCGTAAACGTCAGCCGTATCGAGAAAATTGATGCCCAGTTCGAGCGCCCTATGAATGGTCGCGATCGATTCGGCGTCGTCGCGTCCGGAGTAAAACTCCGACATGCCCATGCAGCCCAGGCCGATGGCAGAAACTGTGAGACCGGAACGTCCAAGTGTGCGAGTTTTCATAATTGGTCCTTCATTGCTCCGTCGAAAAGATGGCTGGCAAGCAAGTGACCGACTGGTGGGTCTGCCCCTATAGATGACAAAAGCGTTCGACAGGTTCGGGGATTTGCCGAATCTTCGCGATTCCTCTCGCATCTTTTCTTTGTATGTCCGAGGCTTTTGTGAATCAACCACCCATGTGGTTTGAACGTGAATTCGAGTTTACATTTCCCGTGGAACAGCACACAAACCTTTGTGCTCGTTTGCGAGGAACTCCGGCACGGTTGGAAGAGCTGGTGCGTGAGTCTTCGCGTGATGAACTCATCGAGAAGCCGGGAGAAAAATGGTCGGCGCAGGAGCACGCCGGACATTTGCTTGATCTTGAGCCGTTGTGGATGGCGCGCGCCGACGACTATTTGGCGGGCCGCTCCGGACTCACCGCAGCCGACTTGAAGAACCGCAAAACGCATGAAGCGAATCACAATGCGCGGGCTCTCGAAGAAATTCTGCGAGAGTTTCGGGAGGCACGCTTTCGGCTGGTGAAGCGCGTTGAGATGATCGACCCAGCGCTCTTTGCCCAATCCTTGTTGCATCCGCGCTTGAAGCAGCCGATGCGCCTGGTGGATCACTTGTACTTTGTCGCGGAGCACGATGATCATCATCTGGCTTGCATTTGGGGGCTTCTGAACCGCGGTGGCGGCGACGGTTAGGACGTTATCCGAATCAGAGGCTTGGTCCAGGGAACCACTTCTCCGATCTCCACGGCGGGCACTCCGGCTGCGTTAAGAGCCTGGCTGAGCGCGGCCGAACCTTCGGATGCGGCCGAGATCAGCAGGCCGCCGGCGGTTTGCGGATCGAACAGAAGTGTCCGGATGTCGGACGGCACCGACTCATCGCAGGCGACCATGCATTCGGCGAAGTCGCGATTGGCTTTGAGGCCGCCGGGAATGTAGCCGGCGCGAATGCAATCGAGCGCGCCTTCGAGCGCAGGGATTTTGGCGGCTTGGAAGACGAGGCTGACGTTTGAAGCCAGCGCCATTTCGCGAGCGTGGCCGATCAATCCGAAGCCGGTGATGTCGGTGAGGGCGTGGATCGACCACGGAGCGACAGCCGCCCTCGGCTGTTCCGAGCTTCGCTCTGACCGGACGGGCGAGACGGCCGTTACCACACTAGCGGTGATGACCTCGGCCGCTGCTTTGTTCAACGTCGTCATCGACTTTACAGCAGCGTCGATCCATTCCTGCTTCGCTACGCCTTTCTTGATCGCCGTTGAAATTACTCCCGTGCCCAGCGCCTTCGTGAACAGCAAGCGGTCGCCGGGTTGCGCGCCGTGATTGGCTAGTACGCGCTGGGGATGAATCACTCCGGTGATCGAGTATCCAAATTTTGTCTCTTCGTCGCGTATGCTGTGGCCGCCCACCACCGTGCATCCGGCCTCGATCATCTTTGACAAGCCGCCGGCTAGAATGCGCTCCAGAATATCGAGATCGCGTTTCTCAGGAAAACAGACGAGGGCAAGCGAAGTCAGCGGTTTTCCACCCATGGCGTACACGTCACTGAGCGCATTGGTGGCGGCGATCTGGCCGAAGGTGTAGGGATCGTCCACGATGGGCGTAAAAAAATCCACCGTCTGCACAAGCGCCGTCTCGGGCGTGAGCAGATACACTCCGGCGTCATCGGCATGATCG
>JBAVAA010000541.1:0-6257 GCA_049585515.1 Terriglobales bacterium
ATCTGGTGCTGAACGGCGTGCAGTCCATGAAAGAAGGAACGCTCACGCTGACCGCGCGGCGCGATGAGGAAATGATTCTGGCGGAAGTGCGCGACCACGGTTGCGGCATTCCCCCCGAAGCGCAGGAGAAAATCTTCGAACTCTACTACACCACCAAGAGCGACCAAGGCGGGAGCGGAATTGGGTTGGCGCAAACCTACCAGATCATGCAATGGCACTATGGCTCGGTGGAATTCGATTCCATCGTTGGAACCGGCACGACTTTCCGGCTGCGGCTTCCAGCCGCCGCAGCGAAATCCGACCAGCGAGCCGGCGCGGAATTGAGCGCGTGAAGCCCGGCTGAATCCTTGGGAAGACACACACGATGGGGTCCGCGGATGATCATTGAAATGCGCACCTACAAAACCAAGCCCGGCAAGCGCGCCGAGTTTCTTGAGATATTTCGCTCCAAATCGGTCGCGGTGCACGCGGAAATCGGAATGAAGATTCTGGGCCCGTTTCTATCGATTGAGGACCCCGATACCTTCTTTTTTATGCGCGGCTTTCCGGACCTTGCCTCGCGTGAACCCATGAAAGCAAAGTTTTATGAAGGGGAACTGTGGAAGCACGAACTGGAGAACGTCCTGATGCCGATGTTGGAAAAATATGAAGTCGTGCTGGTAGAAGACCCCGAGGGCCTGGTTCGCTGGTGACTGCCACATGAAACGTCCGCTGCGGATCGCATTGACCATCGTGTCTCTGGCGGCGTCTTTTCAACCATCACTTTTCGGCGAACGCGCCGCCGGCGGATACCTCGGCTACGATCGCAACGACTATCCTGGCGATGCGAACTTAAAGATTCTCCGCGGGACCTTTTCCTATTCCGGCTATTGGTTGAATAACCCGCCGGGAGCGACGACAAATTCCTGGACTGGAAAGCGGAAGACGCTCCAAGCCGCAGGTTTCGGCTTTTTGGTTCTTTTCAACGGTCGAACCTATGCCGAGATCAAGTCGACCGGCGACGCCGTCAGGTTGGGGAAATCCGACGCGGCTGCTGCGACCGCGGCGGCACATGCGGAAGGATTCCCATCGCAGACAATCATCTTCCTCGACCAGGAACAGGGCGGACGCCTTCTTCCGGAACAGCGTGCCTATCTTCATGCCTGGGTGGATGCGGTAACGTCCTCAAACTTTGCGGCGGGAGTGTACTGTTCGGGCATTGCTGCCCAGGAAGACTCGCGCACTTCGATCGTTACGGCTGAGGATATCCGGAAAAATGCAGGCGGGAGAAAAATTGAATATTGGGTGGTCAATGACTCGTGTCCACCATCCCCTGGGTGCACGGTTTTGCAAAAGGATCTCTCTCCAGGGATGAGCGGGACTTCATTTGCCGATATTTGGCAGTTTGCTCAGTCGCCGAAGCGCAACGATTTTGCCCGGGGCTGTTCTGCTACCTACAACAAGGATGGAAATTGCTATCCGCCCGTCATCGTTCGCAGAGAAGATTTGAACCATAAACTGCACGTTGACCTCGATGTAGCAACCTCCAGCGATCCTTCGCGCGGCAGGACCCGAGACTAATCAGGATCCGAGACTAGTATCGAAGAGCGCGGTATTTCCCCGGAACCTATGCTTTTCTGATCACCCGGATCAACCACAGCAGCACGATCGCGCCGACGACAGCCATTACGAGGCGGCCCAGCAAACTGTAGGCGACGATTCCAAGCAATCCAAAAATGAAGCTGCCGAGCAATGAGCCCAGTATCCCCACGATGAGATCCCCGAGCAGGCCAAGGCCGCGACCTTTGGTGATCTGGCCCGCCAGCCAGCCGGCCAGAATTCCTATAAGTACAACCCAAAGCAAATACAGCATCGAGATTCTCCTGACATCGAAATGGCGTCGCTGAATTGCCGGTCCACCGGATTCAAGCTCACGGCAGTGAAGATCATGGCGTGGCCCGCAAGCAGTGTACTGCATGAGTGGCAGCAGCAGAATGGTCGCGGCTGCAGCTATTGCAAGTCGGCAGCCTGGGCCAGACGAAAGTTCAAGCGGCGGTCCTTGCCGAACACTATATCTTTATCTTTGCTGGCAGAACTGGACGCCTTTCTGGGCTTGGCGTTACGTTCATCGCGCGAGCCGCCCTTGGCAAAGATGCTGGAAGTCTCGATCATGATGGTCTTGCCGCCGACGTTCAAGCTCACCAACACAATTCGCAGATAGCCGGGCTCCAGCGAACTCTCAGCAGAGCGGGCGGCAGGCTTAGCTTCGAGCACGCGTCCGGTGGCGGCTGTGCCGCTCGGAATCACCGTCTGGCCGTCGATCAAGACCGGATCATCGATGGTTGCAATAAAGGTGTCTCCTGCATGCGATGACGAGCTAGAAAGCAGGTTCTGCAGGCGAACCGGGATGCCAGTGCCCTCGGGCAGTTTCGTGGTCGATGGAATCAGCGACTGGCTGGGCGAAACGCCGGTCGAGCGCGGCTGCCGGTCGAAGGGCAGTTTTTGCGAATCGGAGTTCGAAGCGTCGTCGGCGGGCGGGCGCGCACACCCGCAAAGAACGCTGAGCGTCAGCAGAATGACGGCGATAGGCTTGGCATGAAACGGCATGTTTGGCCCTATCAGATTATCAACTGTTCGGTCGCCTTCCGCTAACCTACGCCGCTGGACGCTGCCGCGCCATACCAGCGCTGAAGAGTTTAATCATCTCCCGGTTGAACGCAGGAATATCATCGGGCTTCCGGCTCGAGACCAGATTTCCATCCACCACGACCTCCTCGTCCACCCACCGCGCTCCGGCATTCCGAAGGTCGGTCTTCAGCGACGGCCACGAGGTGATTCTCTTGCCGCTGGCCGCACCCGCTTCAATCACCGTCCACGGCCCGTGGCAGATGACTGCGACCGGCTTCCCTTCGTCGAAGAAAGCTCTTACAAACGCAACCGCTTTCGGCTCCATCCGAAGTTTGTCGGGATTCATTACCCCGCCCGGCAACAGCAAAGCCTGAAAATTCCCCGCCTGCGCTTCGTTCAAAGGCACGTCAACCGGATACTCCTTGCTCCATTCCGTGTGATTCCAGGCTCG
This sequence comes from Terriglobales bacterium, assembly GCA_049585515.1. GTDB lineage: Bacteria > Acidobacteriota > Terriglobia > Terriglobales > Acidobacteriaceae > Acidiflorens. Next base: position 3,059 of record JBAVAA010000541.1, read on the forward strand.
GACGCGGGAACTCTTGGGCGACACGATGCGCGCCTCCGCCCCTGCATCCTGCAGCGCCTCACGAGGTTTGACCATTTCAGCTTCTTCAAAGCCATCCGTGACCAATATCGCGACTTTTAGTCCTTTAAGGTTGTCCATAAATTCTCCTCAAGTATTCAAATTGTCATGCCGTCGTTGGATGCAAATCCGCTCGGCTCGGAAGTCCGGTGACGGATATTTTGTTCTAGCGGCCAAGCCATCTGACCCAGACGGAATTGTCACAAATTGGATGTGATGGCCCTCACTTAGCCAAAACAGCTTTCGCCCTACACTTTCCCTAATCAGGTTTGGCGCGGTCCATTTGCGGAAAAAGTTGGAACTGGCCGTTCCCAGCTTGGAATCGCGCCTGTCGCAGGTCTCAGAACTCGGTTTTCCTGAGACCTGCGACCCAAAACCTGAAACCTGTTCCGAGATATGAACGTCGCGACCCAATTTCCAGCAACGCCTGACTCCGAACGCGATCTGCCGTTCCAGGCAATGTTTGAAGCGGCCGCGATCGGAATCGGAATTTGCCGCCTCGATGGCCAGATTGTCGAGGCCAATCCTGCACTTTGCCGAATGCTCGGTTATAGCCGGCAGGAACTTTCGGGAGCACACGCTCGCGAGCTCTATCCCGAACTGGATCGCGAACTTCGCGACGGGCGGCTGGACGAGTTGGTGCGAGGCGAGCGCGACTCGTTCCAGGTCGAAAAGCGCTTCCGTCGCAAAGATGGCTCCGAACTCTGGGGATATCTGACGCTATCGGTGGCGCGTGACCGGCATCGCCAGCCCGCTTTCCTGATCGCAACGCTGGCAGACGCAACCAAACACAGGCGGACGGAAGAATGCTTGCGGCAAGCCGAAAAAATGGAGGTCATAGGACGGCTCGCAGCAGGAATCGCGCACGACTTCAACAACCTGCTGACCGGCGTTCTTTTGTACTGCGACCTTTTGACCGCCGGGCTGGGGAATGCCAGGTTGGGGAAGGCTGAGTCGGCGAATTCCGAATTTGGGAACGCTGCGAATGCTCCACTGGAGCCGAACGAAATGAGCCAGCATATAAACGAAGTCCGCATGGCTGGGGAACAAGGCGCGGCACTGACGCAGCAACTATTAGCCATCGCCCGAAAGCAAACATCGGAGCGGCGCGCAACCCCGATCAACGAAATCGTAGCTTCCACGAAGAATCTGCTGCGGCGGCTACTGGGTGAAAGGATTGAACTCATCATAGTGCTGGATACGGCGCTCGATACCACGCTCGATACGGCGTTCGACACCGCTCCAGCCGCCGGACGCGACTCGGGCGAGGGCCTCGTGCTCGCCGATCCAGCACAGTTGCGGCAAATCCTGCTGAACCTGGTATTGAATGCGCGCGACGCAATGCCGCAAGGAGGAAAGATCGGGCTGATTACGCGGGCTGCGGAATTCCCCAGTCAACTTCCCGCTGCAGGTTCTAATGAATTGCACAAACTTGCGCCCGGCTCTCCCCGGAAAGCCGTCTCCCTTCTGGTAAAGGACAACGGCTGCGGCATGGATGCGGAGACGCGCGCGCGATTGTTCGAGCCTTTCTTCACCACTAAGAAGGGGACTGCGGGCACGGGCCTCGGTCTGGCGACAGTGCAGCGCATTGTCGGCGAACTGGGAGGTGTAATCGAGGTCGAGAGCGAACCTGGACACGGTACCTCGATCGAAGTGGTTTTGCCGACAATCCGACCCGCAACTGTTTCGCCGTAGGAGCGGAACGAGCCGTCTCTATGGCGCATTTTTTGTAAACGTAAGTGCCAGTCAAGAAAGGATTCAGCATGTTCAGTGCATCGTCCGCATCGACCGCCGCCGTTCTCAGTCAGAGTCACAGCCATAGCCGTCCCGCGCAAATCGAAGGCGCGAATTTTCTCAACCTCCTGATTGTGGACGACGACCGCGGCATTCGCGAGTCTTGCCGCGAGGTAGCGCAGTCCCTCGGATTCAACACGCAGGTGGCCGACTCCGCCGAACAGGCCTACCGGCTGCTCGACAGCTCCAGCACCGACGCCGTTCTGCTGGACTTGCGTCCCAGCGCGGGCGGATTGAACCCGCTGCACGCTATCAAGAAACACCGTGCCGACGCGCTGGTGATCGTGGTGACCGGTTACGGCACGGTGCAATCGGCAGTGCAGGCGATGAAGGATGGCGCTTACGACTACGTCACCAAGCCCTTCAGCATGGAAGAGCTGCGTCTGCTGCTCGAACGTGTGGCGGGGCATCTGCGGCTGAAAAGCGAGCACCGGGTTCTCCGCGAAACCATCAAGTCGAGGCAGGGGTTCGGCAACCTGATCGGGAGCGCTCCCGAGATGGCCAAGCTCTACCGCATCATCGCCAAAGCCGGACAGAGCGTCCATCCAGTGCTGATTCTGGGTGAAAGCGGCACCGGCAAGGAATTGGTGGCAAAGTCCATTCACTTCGCCGGCATCTTTCGCAATAAGCCGTTCATTCCGGTCGATTGCGGGTCGCTCGTGCCGACGCTGATCGAGAGCGAACTGTTCGGCCACGTGCGCGGCGCCTTCACGGGCGCAACCAATCCCAAGGACGGGCTGCTGGCCATCGCCGAAGGCGGCATCGTATTTCTGGACGAGATCGGCGAGTTACCGACCGACTTGCAGGCCAAACTGTTACGCGCGATTCAGGAGAAAGAGATTCGTCCGGTGGGAAGCGTGAAGCGCGTGCCGATCAACGTTCGGATTGTGGCCGCCACCAATCGCGACCTGGAACGGGCAGTATCAGAGGGCACGTTCCGCCGCGATCTTTTTTTTCGGCTGAATGTGCTCACATTGCGGCTTCCGCCGTTGCGCGAGCGCCGGCAGGACATCCCATTGCTGGTGGCGCACATTCTCGAGCGCATCGGGCGCGACGCCGGCATCGAAAAGTCCGTCTCCGACGAGGCGCTCAAAGCGCTGCTGAATTATGACTGGCCGGGCAACGTGCGGGAGCTCGAGAATTCGCTGGAGCGGGCGTGCGCCCTGAGCAGCGCCCATGAAATTCAGCTGCGCGACCTCCCTACACAGATTTACGGCGCGCCCGCCGGCTTGTTGGGAGTGAGCCAGCCGGGCAGTGTCCCGGGCAGCGGAATTGTGCCCATGGCGGAACTGGAAAAGCAAACCATTCTCAACGCGCTCACCCAGGTCAACGGAGACAAGATGCTGGC
>JBAVAA010000542.1:0-5164 GCA_049585515.1 Terriglobales bacterium
GTTCCAGTCTTTGTCCGGAAGTGCTCGCGTTGACGTACGGGCAAATCAAGGGCTTCCCGCGCCTGCACATCCTCGACTCCACCGATCCAGCGCAGATCCGAAGCACCGAGAAGAAAGTCGACCTCGCCAAAACGCTGTTCGTCGTTTCCAGCAAATCCGGCAGCACCCTTGAGCCCAACATCTACAAACAGTATTTCTTTGAGCGAGTGCAACAGACCATCGGTCCCGATAAGGCAGGTAGCCGCTTTATCGCCATCACCGATCCCGGTTCCAAGATGCAACTGGTTGCCGAACGCGACCGCTTCCGCCACATTTTTTATGGACTGCCATCCATCGGCGGACGTTACTCCGCGCTCTCGAACTTCGGCATGATTCCCGCCGCAGCGATGGGCCTCGACACCGACAACTTTCTCAAGCGCACAAAAGAGATGGTCGAAGCCTGCAAGCCATCCACACCCGCAGCCGAGAATCCGGGAGTGATGCTAGGCCTGGTCATGGGAACCGCCGCGAAACTCGGCCGCGACAAAATCACGCTCATCACCTCGCCCGGCATCGGCGACTTGGGCGCATGGCTGGAGCAGTTGATCGCGGAATCCACCGGCAAACTTGGCAAGGGCATCATTCCCGTCGACCGCGAAGCGCTGGGCGCGCCGGAAGTGTACGGAAACGACCGAATCTTCGCCTACCTACGGCTGGAAGGCGCGCCCGACGCCGCGCAGGATGCCAAGGTCGCCACGATTGAAAAGGCCGGGCATCCTGTAGTGCGCATCGCCATTTCCGACACCTACAATCTCGGACAGGAATTCTTCCGCTGGGAAATTGCGACAGCAGTAGCGGGCTCGATCATCGGCATCAACGCCTTCAATCAACCCGACGTCGAAGCAAGCAAGATCGTCACCAAACGACTCACATCTGAGTACGAAAGCAAGGGCTCGCTGCCTCCAGAAAAACCGATTGTTGAGGAAACTGGGTTCAAACTCTTCACCGACGAAAAAAATGCCGCCGACCTCGCAAAAGCGGTGGGGGCAACTTCCGGCGGGACACTCAAGAGTTATCTGCGCGCACATCTGGCCCGCATTGGCACCGGTGATTATTTCGCCGTGCTGGCCTACGTCGAGATGAACGCCGAGCACGAAGCGCTGCTGCAAACCATGCGGATAGGCGTGCGCGATCGCAAACGTGTGGCCACGGTCCTCGGTTTTGGTCCACGCTTCTTGCACTCCACCGGACAAGCTTATAAAGGCGGTCCCAACAGCGGAGTGTTCCTGCAGATTACGTGCGACGACGCCGAGGACCTGCCGGTCCCGGGACAGAAGTACACTTTTGGTGTGGTGAAAGCGGCACAGGCTAGGGGAGACTTCCAGGTCTTAGCCGACCGCAAGCGCCGCGCCCTGCGCGTGCATCTCGGCAGCGATGTGAAAGCGGGACTCACGAAACTCGCAGCGTTGGTAAAGCAAAGCTTGTAGCTTTGCAAAGCCGGACAGCAGTACAAGAACTTCTATATGATTTGTCATCCTGAGCGAAGCGAAGGACCTGCTGTTCGCCGCAAGAAGCGGGTTCTCCGCATCGCCCAGGATGCCAGATCATTATGGTGTGTAAGAGCATTGAGCTACACGCAGCCGCCCGGTGGCGGCCAAGGAGCACCGAATGCAACTGGGAATGATAGGTCTGGGACGCATGGGCGCCAACATGGTCCGCCGCTTGCTGCGAGGCGGACATGAGTGCGTCGTGTTTGACCACAATGCTGGCAACGTGAAGCAACTGGCCGGCGAAGGAGCGGTCGGCGCCAGTTCGCTGGATGACTTCGTTCACAAACTGAAAACACCCCGTGCCCTATGGCTGATGCTCCCCGCCGCCGTCGTCGACGGCACGCTCAAGGAACTTTCGTCCAAGCTGCAGAAAGATGACATCGTCATCGATGGCGGAAACTCCTACTACATCGACGACATCCGCCGCGCCAAGGAGCTTGAAACTGCCGGCATCAACTACGTGGACGTCGGCACCAGCGGCGGCGTTTGGGGCCTGGAACGCGGATATTGCATGATGATCGGCGGTCCACGCGCGGCCGTGCAGCGGCTGGACCCGATTTTCAAGACTCTCGCCCCAGGGCGCGGCGACCTGCCCCGCACTCCGGGCCGCGAAAAGGCGCCGGGTGCGTCCACTTCTGAAGATGGCTACCTGCACTGCGGCCCCGTCGGCGGCGGGCACTTCGTCAAAATGGTGCACAACGGAATCGAATACGGCCTGATGGCCGCTTATGCCGAAGGGCTCGACGTCCTGAAGCACGCCAACGCGGGCAAGCAGACCCAGACGGTGGATGCGGAAACAACGCCTTTGCGCAATCCGGAGCACTACCAGTACGACTTCAACCTTCCCGATATCGCCGAGGTATGGCGCCGCGGCAGCGTGGTTGCTTCGTGGTTGCTAGACCTCACCGCGACTGCCTTGATCGAGGAGCCTGAGCTAACTAAGTTTTCTGGACGTGTGTCCGATTCCGGCGAGGGGCGCTGGACGATCCTGGCCGCGATCGATGAGGGCATTCCAGCTCCCGTGCTGACCACATCGCTGTACGAGCGCTTCAGCTCGCGGGGAAACGGGACTTTTGCCAACAAGCTGCTATCCGCCCTGCGATTCCAGTTTGGAGGGCACCACGAGAAGGAAGCAGAGCCGAAAGCAGCGGCCAAGGGAAAGTAAGACAGATTTAGTCAGGAATCATTGAGGCATTGAATCATTGACGTATTGAATCATTGAAAGCCAATGATTCAATGTTTCAATAACTCAATGACTCAATGATTCAATTGCCTCAATCGAGGGAAACGATGGCTCAGACAGAAGTTATGCCGGCAGCAATCAAACCGCGAGGCGGCCGCACCGCCGATCCATGTGTCATGGTGATCTTCGGCTTCTCCGGCGACCTTACGCGCCGCAAGCTGATTCCGGCGCTCTATAACCTCGCCAGCCAGCAGTTGTTGTCGCGCGAGTTCGCGATCGTTGGCCTGGGCCGCACTCCCATGAGCGACGAGGATGCGCGGAAGAAGCTCACCCAGGAGTTCAAACAGTTCGCAACGGGCCCGGTCGATCCCGACTTGTGGGAATGGTTTGTCCGCCGCATTAACTATATAAACGGAGATTTCGACGATCCCGCGACCTACGACCGTCTGAAAGAAGCGATTGCCAGAGTTGATCATGAACACAACTCTCACAATAACTGCTTCTTCTACCTGGCTACTGCGCCCAACTACTTCGGCGACATCGTCGAGCGGCTTGCGAAAGTCGGCCTGATGACGGAAGAGAATGGCCATTGGCGACGAGTGATTATCGAGAAACCTTTCGGTCACGATCTCGATTCCGCCAAGGCCCTGAACCAGCAACTCCTGAAAGTTGCTTCTGAGCGGCAAATCTACCGTATCGATCACTACCTGGGAAAAGAGACGGTGCAAAATATTTTGGCGCTCCGTTTCGCGAACGGGATTTTCGAGCCCATCTGGAACCGGCGCTACATCGATCACGTGCAGATTTCGGTTGCCGAAACCGTCGGCGTGGAAAAGCGCGGCGGTTATTACGATACCGCTGGCGCCACGCGCGACATGGTGCCGAATCACATCATGCAACTCATCACTCTGACCGCGATGGAGCCGCCGATTTCCTTCGAGGCCGATGCGGTCCGCGACGAGCAGGCCAAGATTCTCCACGCCATCCAGCCCTACAGTAACGAGGATGTACTCAGCAAAACCGTCCGCGGGCAATACGGAGCAGGGATCATGGACAACGAGCGCGTCCCTGCCTACCGCTCCGAAGAGGGCGTGCCCCCCGACTCGCGCACCGAAACCTTTGTCGCCATGAGGCTCTTGATCGACAACTGGCGCTGGGCGGGAGTTCCCTTCTATTTGCGAACCGGCAAGCGGCTGCCCGCCCGCAGTACGCAGGTCGTGATTCAATTCCGCCGGGCGCCTTTCATGCTGTTTCGCGATACCAACGTCGAAAATATGATGCCCAATCAAATGGTGCTGCATATTCAGCCGGAAGAAGGCATCTCGCTGCGCTTCGCCGCCAAGACTCCCGGGACCACGATGCAACTGGGCGAAGTGAATATGAATTTCAACTATGCCGACTATTTCGGGGTCAGTTCCGCAACCGGCTACGAACGCCTGCTGCATGACTGCATGATCGGCGACGCCACCCTGTTCCAGCGCGCCGATATGGTCGAGGCCGGTTGGAGCATCGTCAATCCCGCGCTCGACGTGTGGAAGGCGCTGCCGCCGCGCAATTTCCCCAACTATCCCGCCGGCACCTGGGGCCCAAGAGAGTCCGACGAACTCCTGGAACGCGATGGCCGGCGTTGGAGAAATTTCGAGAAATGATTCTCGCCGGCGATATCGGAGGAACGCACGCGCGCCTCAGCTATTACGAACTCGGTAGCGATACCGGCGGTTTTGCCTCCATCCACGAACACGTCTTTAACAGCCGGGAATTTCGAGGGCTCAACGAGATCGTCCTCAAGTTTGTCTCTGAAACCGGCGTCCATCCAACCATCGCCAGCTTCGGGATCGCAGGTCCGGTGCGCAATGGACGAGTCGAAACCTCGAATCTTCCCTGGGTGGTCGAGTCCTCTCACCTGGCGCGGGAACTGCATCTCGATTCGGTGAGTTTGATCAACGATCTCGAAGCGCAGGCCTGGGGGATCCAGTGCCTGGGAGCGTCGGATACGGTCGCTCTTAACCAGATTCGTGCAAGCCATGGCAGCAAGCAAAATCCCGTCGGCAATCAGGCCGTGGTCGCGGCGGGAACGGGCCTTGGAGAAGCCGGCCTCATCTGGGACGGAAAACGGCACCACATTTTTGCCTGCGAGGGCGGGCACTGCGATTTCGCTCCGCGCAACGAACTTGAAATCGATCTCCTCCGCTACCTGCTCACTCGCTTCGGTCACGTCAGCTACGAACGCATCGTTTCGGGCCCCGGCCTGGTGAATGTGTATCTGTTCCTCAAGGACACCCATCGCGGCAGTGAGAAGGAACCGCAGTGGTTGCGCGACGAAATCGCAGCGGGCGATCCCGCAGCCGCAATTTCCAAAGCCGCAGTTTCGGCCAAGTCGCCTTTGGCCGAGCAGGCGCTCGACTTATGGATTTCGATTTACGGCGCTGAGGCGGGCAACATGGCATTGAAG
>JBAVAA010000543.1:0-3928 GCA_049585515.1 Terriglobales bacterium
GAACTGAGAACTGAGAACTGAGAACTGAGAACTGAGAACTGAGAACTGAGAACTGAGAACTGAGAACTGAGAACTGAGAACTGAGAACTGAGAACTGAGAACTGAGAACTGAGAACTGAGAACTTGCAGGAGGAAAAAAGAATGCTGCCAGAAAAGGTAAAGGCTGTGACATTGGTTATGCTCTAGCCGCCGACTCCTGCGAGGGAGTCAAACAGCGTGGAGGCATGCACCGTCACAGCCTTCGATGTAATCACCGCTTTCGCGGTCCCAGACCCCAACTGCCCCTCGCAGAGCCGTCGGTTTTTTCAGGTCTGATTGCTCTTTCGGGTTGCCCCGCTGAGCTGATCACTCAGCCTACTTCGGACTGGCAAGTTTTAATTTAGCCAACCCTTTCAGCCGTCGACGGGACCAACCTTAGAGATTCACTCCAAAAATGTCAACGCCCCTTTTCGGTGCAACCTGTGCATTATGAACTCTGGAAATCTGAGAATGCAACTCCTTGAATTGTTGCCGGTTGATGAACGGCAGATTAATTTCGTCCTCTTTTTCCACAAAACATTCACAGAACGAAAATCGCTCGCGTAGACGCGGGGAATCAAATAAATATCTTGACGCCGGAAAATATGTCAAGCATGGTGGGGGTAGTAGTTCTTATGTCGGATCTTGTTGCCTATGTTGACGGCGGTTCTTTCGGAAATCCAGGCCCCTCCGGCATTGGCGTGGTAATCGACGGGCGCGCCGATGGCACAATCAGAATCGCCAAGTGGATCGGGCACCAGGACAATAATGTCGCCGAATATATTGCCCTGATGGAAGCGCTGCAATGCGCCCTCGGCCTTAAGGCGAAAACACTTCATGTGTTTTCGGATTCCGAAATTGTGGTCAAGCAGATGACCGGCGAATACAACTGCCGCAGCCCGCGGCTTTATTCCCTGAATTGGATCTGCCGGAAACTGGCCCAGTCGCTCGAGTTCTCCATCTCGCACGTCTCGCGTGAGAACAATGCCGAGGCCAATAGTTTGGCCGCCACGGCCGCCCGCCGAAGACGGCACTCCGACCACATTATCTAGCTCAAATCAAACGGTAGCGCCGGCATCTTGCCGGCTGTCCCGCGGGCGAAGACGCCGCTCCTCGCCTTTACAGCACGACCGCTTCCGACATAGATTTAATTACCTGTAGTTTGAATCGTGGGGTGGTATGTCGCGAACTTCCTCGGAGCATCAGGATCACGCGTCTCCAAACCAACCAGGCAATACCATGTCTGAAGTAATCCTTTCGAGCGAACTGCTGGAAGCCCTTCCCGATGCGATCGTCGCCGTCGATCGTGAGGGAACGATTATTCAAGTCAATTCGCAGACGCTAACGCTTTTCGGCTATAGCCGAGGCGAGTTGGTTGGCGAGAAGGTTGAGATGCTGGTGCCGGAGAGCTATCGCCCGCAGCACCACCAGCACCGCAAGAACTTCGCCGACGCGCCCAAGACGCGACGAATGGGAGCCAACCTCGATCTCTACGGCCGGCGGCGCAACGGCTCGCAGTTCCCGGTTGAAATCAGCCTGAGCCCGGTCTCCACCGACAAGGGAATGTTTGTGCTGAGCGCGATCCGCGACATCAGCGACCGCAAGCGCATCGCCGAAGAACTGCGCCGCGCCAATGAAGAGCTGCAGCGGAGAACGACCGAGCAACTGGGCGAATACCGCGCCCGCCTGGCCTTGATTATCGATTCCTCCGAGGATGCAATATACGGCAAAGACCTGAATGGCATCATCACCAGCTGGAACAAGGGAGCCGAACACATCTACGGCTACGCGCCGAATGAGGTTATCGGCAAGCACATCTCGATGCTCGCGCCCAGTGACCGCAAAGACGAAATCCCCGAAATCCTGGCCAAAATTGCCAAGGGCGAAAGCGTCGATCACTTTGAATCGATGCGCCAGACCAAAGACGGACAAGTCCTCAACGTTTCCATTTCCGTATCTCCCTTGCGCGACCCCCAGGGCGAGATCGTAGGAGCATCGGCGATTGCGCGCGATATTACTGCGCAAAAAAAGGCTGAGAGCCAGCTCCATCAATCTCAAAAGATGGAAGCAATCGGCCGCCTTGCAGGCGGAGTCGCGCACGACTTTAACAACATTCTCGGCATCATCGGCGCCTGCGCAGAGTTCCTCCGCGACCGCATCCCCACAGATTCGTCGCAATACGTTGAGAACATCAGGAAGTCGATCGAACGCGGCTCATCTCTAACTCGGCAACTCCTTACTTTCAGCCGGTCGTCGGTAATCCAGCCCCGCGTCCTCGATCTGAACGAACGATTGAAGGACGTGAGCAAGCTTCTGCGTCCCCTGATGGGAGACGATGTCGAGATTCTCATCGTTTCCAAGTCGCCCGCGGCGGTGGTTGAGGCCGACCCCAGCCAGCTCGACCAGATCGTGGTCAACCTCGCCGTGAACGCACGCGACGCCATGCCGCGCGGCGGCAAATTTATTCTCGAGACTCGCTCGGAAAAATTTGACGAGAGCTTCGCCGAACAACACCAGAACATGGCGCCCGGAAAATACGTTCTGCTCGCGGTCAGCGACACCGGCACCGGAATGGACGAAGCGACCGTAGCGCGCATCTTCGAGCCCTTCTTCACCACCAAAGAGCTGGGCAAAGGGACAGGCTTGGGTCTGGCCACCGTGTACGGTATCGTCAAGCAAAGCGCCGGTCACATCATGGTCTACAGCGAGCCTGGACACGGCACGACGTTCAAGATCTATCTCCCCAGCGCGGACCACAAAATCGGGCTTGAATCCAAGCCTGAGGTGGAGACTGTCAGTCCCAAGCGGCAAGGGGCCACTGTCCTGCTCGTGGAAGACGATGAAATCATGCGCGGCTTAACACGACAACTGCTCCAGGAACACGGGTACACAGTAGTTGAGGCGGATGACGGGAAGTCCGCCCTGGAATGGGTCGAATCGCATCCAGAGCCCATCGATCTTTTGTTGACCGATGTCGTGATGCGCCGCATCAGCGGCCCTGAATTAGTGGAGCGTCTGAGCGCCCGGCTCCCGAATCTGAAGGTGGTCTATATGTCCGGCTATACCGGTGAACTGATCGCCGAACGCGAGGTCTTGAAGCGCGGCGTGACCCTCCTCGAAAAACCATTTACCCGCACCGCGTTGCTGAATACCATCCATGAGACGCTGGGCTGACCGGCGGTCTGCGCAAAGTCTTGGGGCGTAGATTCACGGCGGACGGCCTGTTGGAGCCGGTTTCTTACCTCTGCAATCTGACCTCTGACCTCTGACCTCTAGCCTCTGACCTCACCAAAGTTTGGTCATGTAACCAAGCGTTCGGTGATGAAGATCACACATTGCTGTGGGAAACCACCCACTCCTTTTTGCGCCGGCGGAGGCGGCAAAGTTAAATGTTCGCTGGCGTACCAAATCAATGCTATGATTCCGTGCCACTTAGACCACTTCCCTAGAATTTGGGCCCATGTATGAAGATTGGCGAAGCACTTGCCGAAGGTACTTGTGAGCGGAGGCAACACATGGCCACACAAGTCGTAAACTCAGTCCAGAAACTGGCATCGTCCGATAAGACTTTTTGCGATCTTCCCCCAGCCGTGGCCGATGCCCTTGAGCAAGCGGCCCTCACCACCAGCTATCCCACCGGAGCCGTGCTGTTCGCCGAAGGCCAGTCGCCTCGCGGAGTGTTCATCGTCCGCAGAGGCCGCGTGAAGCTCTCCATCTGCGGCAGCGACGGTCGCACACTGATTCTTCGCATGGTCGATTCCGGTTGCCCCTTGGGAGTCGCAGCCGTAGTTTCCGGGCGCAACTATGAAGCCACCGCCGAGACCCAGGAACCCTCCGAAGTCAGCTTCTTGCGGCAAAGCGATCTGCTCCGCCTTATGCGCCTGCACGGTGAAATTGCGCTGTGGGTCAC
>JBAVAA010000544.1:0-2298 GCA_049585515.1 Terriglobales bacterium
GACATCGAACCGCGAGCACCTGCTTGGGGCCGAGTTCTTTCGCCACACAAACCTCCCCGGTTGGACGGTCTATCTCCTGACAACGGACATGGGTCGATTTTCTAGAAAGGCGCCGATAAGTGCGCTATTTATTCGCAAGCCGCCATTGTATTGAACGAAGCCTTTCTTCTTGAACGCATTCATAAATTTACTCACCCTGGCGCGGGTCGTACCAACCATCTCCGCGAGGGTTGCCTGGCTCACCTTAAGGGGGCTTTCCGGCTTCGATTCCTTAGTTATATGCCCAAACAACAACAGAACCCGTGCCAGCCGCTTTTCGCTGAAATTGAAGAATTGATCTGCCAAGTCTTCCTCGACTCGAATAACTCGGGAAAGCAGATATGCATTAAGCAACGCTGCAAACTGTGGGTCGCGCTTGAGCGTGCGAAGCGTGCCCTCCTTCTGCAGGCGAATGATATTGGAGGGCCCGATTGATCTCGCCGTGTACATCCGAAGAGATTGCCCCCCCAGACAGCCTTCGCCAAAAAAGCTACCCCGCAGCAGGATGGCAATGATCGCTTTCTTGCGACGCGTGGCAGCCATCGTGAGCTTCACCGTGCCGCTCTGGATGTAGAACACAGCATCGGCTTTGTCCCCTTGCGAAAAAATGATCTCGTTGTCTCGATAGTTTCGCACGCTCATTCCATCGTAAGCGTCTGACCAACACACTGTTCGAGGACGAGCGACTCTGTTGAAGCGGCCGGACGGGGGACAGAAGGTTTCTGCACCCAAGCGACGTACGCGCGCCGAACGTCAGCTCTTGGTGGCGGAGTTTGCAAGCAGCGGTAGCCGCGGACCGAGTTTTGTCGGAGTCGGGATCTGAGCTCTGTAGAATAGGGTTAGGATCGTGGCTGGAAGTTGCAGCAGCGAAGGCCGATTGTGGCAACGGTCTGAGTGGCCGCCGTAACTGCTTGTTTGGACGAGGCCGTTCGGTTGAATCTTGGTTAGTGCGCCATTCGGTCTTCGACAGCGGAGAGTCCGGGATCGTTGGAGGAAGGAACCCTGCATGTTGATTCAGGTCGGCTATGAATTAGTCTTTAACTGTCCACAAGCGACGCCGATGATCCTCATGGTCAACGTCCATTACTCCCGTGCCTCGGATATCGTCGTTCCCGATTGCCTTACCACCGATCCGGAAACGCTAATCACGGCGTATCGGGACGGCTTCGGAAACTGGTGCACGCGGATTGTGGCGCCGAGCGGGAGGATTCGCCTGACCAGCACCGGGGTAGTTCGAGACTCGGGAAAAACCGACGTGGTGATGGCCTCCGCTCAACAACACTCTTTACAAGAATTGCCGGAGGATACTCTGGTCTTTTTGTTGGGCAGCCGGTATTGCGAGACCGATCTACTGTCATGGGCGGCATGGTCGCGATTCGGTCAGACCACGCCGGGATGGTCGCGTGTCCAGGCGATCTGCGATTTTGTCCACAACCATATCGCTTTCGATTATCAGAAAGCATCCTCCACCCGAACCGCTTGGGAAGCGTTCAACGAGGGTGTGGGCGTCTGTCGCGACTACACTCATCTGGCGATCGCGCTCTGCCGCTGCATGAATATTCCGGCGCGGTACTGCACCGGATACCTTGGCGACATGGGAACGCTGCCGCCGTACGGCGTGCCGGACTTTGCAGCCTGGTTTGAAGTCTATCTCGGGGGCACCTGGCATACCTTCGATGCTCGGAACAACGTGCCCAGGATTGGACGAGTGCTCATCGCCCGAGGCCGTGACGCGGCCGATGTGGCCATCGCGACCACGTTCGGCCAAAATACGCTGGAGAGCTTTAAAGTTTGGACGGATGAAATCGCGGAAAATCTGCAGCAGCTCGGCTAGGGCATTTCTCGATGGTGTACAGCGCGTGCCCGCAGCGGCTAAAGCCAGCCGCGCCCTTCCCCTTCTTGCCTTCCCTCCACAGCAAATCGAGATCTGTTCTAGGAATCGAGCGGCTCCATGTCAACGCCGACGTGGAGTTTGTGAGCTCCACCGCCTAGGATTAAGCCGCGCAGAGGACTCACATCGCCGTAGTCCCGGCCCCAGGCAAGCGTCACGTGGCCGTTCGAGGGTACAAGGTTGTTCGTGGGGTCCACGTCAAGCCAGCCGATTCCCGGACAATAGGCAGACACCCAGGCGTGGGATGCATCGGCACCCACCAGCCTCGGCTGCCCGGGAGGTGGATAGGTTCGAAGGTATCCGCTAACATAACGCGCCGCGAGATTCAGGGAGCGGAGGCAGGCGATTTGCAAGTGGGCGAAATCCTG
>JBAVAA010000545.1:0-5872 GCA_049585515.1 Terriglobales bacterium
GCGCAATGTCGCTCGTTGCTGGATCGTGCCATGGCAATCCACACAATCCACTTCAATGGCATTGCGTGTTTCTCCATACAATTTTCCGTTGCCATGACTGTCCTGCTCGAAATGGCAATCGATGCAATGCATTCCCTTTTCCAGATGGATATCTTTCAGGTGCACAGCCTTTTTGAATTTCTCCGGATCGTCGAATGAAACCTGATTGCCGTCTTTATCCAGAAGATTGCCCGTGCGATCGTGCTTGAAGGCTGCGCGGAAGATCCATCCGTGACTGTGGAAGTCGGCAAACTGCGTGTTCTTGAGGTCTTTGTTGAATTCCGGCGTCCCCGTTTTCTCGAGGAAATTAACATCCGACCAATAGCCACGAATCGTAGTCCGCTCCGGATTCCGCAACTGAACCAATTGCTGTTCTTTCGGACTGAGATGGCGTTGCTCTTTGGGATACATCTTGTCGCCATCGGTCTCGTTGTCCCACCAGGTGTAGCCGAAATAAGGAGCGACCATGTTGGTTCCGGGATGAATGTGGCAGACAATGCACTGGCTCGACGGAATAGAGCGCGTGAACTCATGCTTGAGCGGATGTCCAGACTCATTCCTCGGGATCGTCGGATCAGCCGTCGCGGTCTGTCCGAGGTTGCCGCCGGCCGCATAGCGTCCCGAATGTTCCGGCGAACGATCGTTGGCGTAGATCACGTGGCAAGCGCTGCATCCGCTGGCGCGGTAGTCTCCAGGTTGATCGTTGGTTCCGGGGAATGAGAGCAGCGGATCGAGCAGACGCGTTTTTTGCAACCCCAGAACCGTAGGATCGGTGCGGGTTAACGTGCCAAAGCCGCGCTCACCGAGCTTGACGTCGGGTTTCCCCGGTTCCTCTTCGAGACTAGGGATCCCGACCTCGGGCTTCTTTTCACCGCCGCGCTCGAACGACCGCAACACGTTGCCGGGTTGCGACACTTCCCATCGCTCGATGGGTTCGAGGTACGGAAGAACGCCTTTGGTGCGCGTCTCTTCGGGAGTGGGCGGCGGAAAAGTCTGTAGCCGCTGCGGCTTTCCATCGGGGCCGTAGCTTTCGCCAAAGAATGGATTCTTCAGCGGGATCGCCCCGTTGTTGTAAAGCGCCGCCCCCCAAAGCATCGCGCCGTGCGTCATCATGCTGGTGCGCACGCGGTGGACTTCGGCGGTATGGCATCCGGAACGGCCGCAGGTTTGTACGGCGACGCGCAAATCACCGGGGTTTATAAACTTGATGTACTCCGCGTCTTCTTCTAGCCACTTTGTGTAGGCGCGCACGGGATTGGCAGAGCTTCGCTCGTTCTCCGCAAAACGCGCTCGCGGGTGCGCCTGCTTGGTAACTTCGAGATATTGCGGCGATCCTTGCGTGACTCCAGCGGGAAGCGCGACCTGCGCATTTCCGCCATGGCAGTCGGTACAACCGAGTCGCACGGTTCCAGTAGTGTGCATGGTCGGACTGTCCATCGGGTTGTGGCAACTTACGCAACCCGCCGACCGCTGCTCCGCCTCCTCAAGCGAGTCTCCGAGACCGGGAGAACTTTGCTCGGCTTCGCCGCCTGCCTGCATCGACGGTTCCGCGGAATTTCCCGACGCCGCTGTCTTGCTCGGAGGGCCAAATACGGCGAGCCCGGCGCAGACGCACGCCGCCAGGAACAGGATCTGTCCCATTCGTGGTTGTGCAAATCGTTGCCGCGAAAATCGTTGCCGCGAAAATCGTCGTTCAGAAAAAACGGGCATAACAAGTTCAGAACGTCAGTTTTATACTCGTGAATCCAGAAACCAAAACTCGCTTGTTGAGGATGTCCCCAAATCCCGCTCCCGGAACCAGATTCGATATTCCGGACGTAATCACGATATTCTCCGTTAACGGCGGGCGGTACTGCACTCCGATTCCAGAGTCCAGTCCGATGCTGTGCCGAATGCCCGACTGGAACAACAGAATTTGTAACGGCTCGGTTCGGTCGAACCTAAGATAGTTCGCGTTTACGAACGCCCGCAGCTTGGGCGTCAGGTTGAAATCGGCGCCTGCGTTAAATATATAAATCCCCGGATTTACGAAATTCGCCTGACCTTCTTCTTTATTGCTGCGCAGGCTCACCAGCAGGCTGCCGGGATTGGTGAGCGCGACTCCGGTGCTGGTCAGGCGAATGCCTTGCTGGTCGAAGAAGCTGAAGGCTCCTCCGGCAAAGTTCGTTTCATCCACAATGGTGTCGAAACCGTGAGCGGTGGAATCGCGAGGCTTGCCGAGCGCCGAATTCACGTTGCTGGGATCGCCCGAAGCGTAGAAAAAAGACGTCCGGAAGCGCGCCCAATCCTTATCCACCGACAACTCGAGCGCAGCCATCCTTCCATCGATATCAACCCGTCGCCCTGCAATTGGATTCAAAGTGTCATGGCCCAGCGCCTGATAAAACGCGTGGCTTACATTCAGGCGCCCGATGTGGCCATTGCTAGTCCAGCCCAGGTAATAAGCACGAATACCGTGCTGCAGAATGCCGTTATTTACTACCAGACCGACCGGCGCCGGACGCACGAGGAACCCATTGTCGTCGAAGTGAATCCCAGGATCGTCGCGGTTGTAATGGAAACTGAATTCGGTGGTATAGCCTTTCGTAAAGAAGTCCTGTATATACACATTCCCAACATAGACCTGCTGATGGCGCCGCTCGAACGTATTTAATCCGCTGTTTGTGTTCTTCTCCAGAAAATAGAACCAGGCGAGGTTGTAGTTGATCCGGTTCGAACGCAGATTTCCGAAGACACGCACGCCGGGCTGCTCCTCGGCGAAAATAAATCCGCGAAAATCGCTGACGAACTGCTGGATTCCCGCCCGTACGGAAACGAAATCAAAATTCGGACTTAAGTCGTGGATCTTCGCCTCGACAAATCCCTCCTGCACCCCGGCGTGGGTATCAAACCGGTTGGTGCCGTCGCGCACGTCGATGTTGACCAGCCCGCGCTCACGGGTTTGCAGGAAGTTGAGATTGAATTCCGGTGTAAAACGAATGCGGAAATCAATGGGCCGAAAACTGGTATCGCCTTCGAAAAGATCGAACGACAGACGGAAACTTTGCGTGGCGAAACCCTGTTCACCGCGCCCGAAGAACTGTGGCCCGCCGGGCTGCTCCTGCGACACGCCGCTGGGCACCGGCAGTCGGCGCACATCCAGGCCAGTAAGGCTCGTCCCCGTGAAGTTAAAAAACCATCGATTCCCGAAGATGGGCTGGTCGCCCTTGATGCGGCTGCGATTGAACGGATCGTACCAATGCCCTTTGGTATAGGGGAATTCACCGCCCTTGCCGTAGCGGTTCCAGTCCGGCATGGGAACATCCCATCGGTCGGGCTCCTTCACAAAGTTCGCGGAATCTGGAGGCACCTGCTCAGGAGCGATTCCCAGCGGCCCCGGAGAAGCGGGCGTTTCGGCGGTTCGCAATCCCGGATAAGATCCGGCTGGCGGGACTGGAGGCGCTGAGGGCGAAGCCACAGTCCCAGGAAGTCCAGAAGGTCCCTTCGCGGGCATGGTTTCGCCGGCGATCGGCGCCAACGCAAGATCCCGGGTTTCAGGACCATTGATCGTTATGCCCGGTAGATCGATGGTCTGGAATCCTTTCTTCTCGATTTTGAGTTCATAAGTTCCCGGCGTCAGGTCAACCAGACGAAAAATGCCTTCGCCGTCGGTCCACTTCTCGCGAACCACTATCCCTGCGCGCAGCACGCTGATCTTGACTCCGGGAATACCAACTTTGTTCTGTGAGTCTTTGACCGTTCCTTGCAGCGATGCGCGGGCAGAGGTCGTGTGGCCCGGAATCCGCTGCACTTGTCCCCACGTCAAGCCCGATAACGCGACCAGGCCGAAAAACACAGCCAGCGGAGTCCGCGCCTTCATAAACAGTGATGCTTGCGCCAAATCCATCTTCATCGCCAAAACTGAAGTCGCTTCTTACAACTGGAATCGGGTGGGGCATAACACCTATCACAACTTTTTCGCGGCAGCAAGCATTGCTTGACTTTGTCTCAAGCGGAGGCATAATGACTGGCACGCGATAATCCAAAACCTTGCCGTTTCTCGCCGAGTTCGTATCTCGAATTATGAGGATCAGAACGAGGAAGAACTGTCTCTTTGGCCGTCCCGGGCTGTGGCTATTGATCTGTGCCGCCTTCGGCTGCGGAATTCTGTTGAGCCTGTCCTGTGGGGGAGGCGGATCGTCTTCTAACCTGTCTGATCCTCCTCCACCGGCAGTAGTCCCGCTCACCGCTGCCGATGTGACCACGGTTGTACAGAATGCGGTGCTGTCGGTGAATGCGCCCATGGTAGTTGCAGTGGCGGACCGCGCCGGAAATGTCCTTGCTGTGTTCGAAACGCCCGGAGCCCCCACGACTTCGACCGGGAATTTTGGCCAGACGGTGCCAGCGGACGAACTGGCCGTCGCCTTGGCCCGCACTGCGGCATTCTTCAGCAATGACCAGGCGCCGCTCTCTTCACGTACGGTGCGATTCATCAGCGGCATTCATTTTCCGCCCGGAGTGGCTGGCACCCCTAACGCCGCCCTGTACGGAATCGAAAATACAAATCGAGGCTGTACGCTGAGCGCCAACTTTCTGCCGGGACAGGCGTTGAGTCCGTCGCGCACGATCAATGACAGCCAACCTGGGCTGGGTATCATCACAGGCAAAGCAGACGTGAACGATAGCGAACCGAACGCAGTTAATCCCGGCGGCGTTCCCTTATTCAAAGGTGGTCCGGTCGGTACGGCGGGCGTGGGTGTGGTCGGAGGCGTGGGCGTGGTAAGCACTTCACCCGAGATTGCCGAATTCGCAGCGTTTTCCGCCGCCGTTAATTCGAACCTTCTGAACCTGAGCCACGTTCCGCCGCCCGGAGTGGTTATCGTCGGCGGAGTCGCACTGCCTTTCGTCAACCAAACGTCGCAACCCTCGGGCACGTCGCCCGGCACTACCGTGGCAGGTGCTTACGAAGTCGGCCCGATGGCGGGCACGCTGCCGCCCGAAGGATACCTTGTCGGTCCTAATGCCGGTAGCGCGCTGTCACAAAGTGACGTTGACGAAATCATCATGAACGCCGTAGCAACGGCGAAGACAACGCGTGCGGCCATCCGGCTGCCATCCGGCTCCAGGGCGAGAATGACGATTGCGGTTGCGGACCTCGACGGCACGATCCTCGGCTTCTATCGTATGTCCGATGGAACCGTGTTCAGCGCCGACGTGGCCGCTTCCAAAGCTCGCAACGTCGTCTGGTTCAGCAGCGCCGGGGCGGCGGATTTGCCGGGTGTACCGGCGGGCACGGCTGTTACCAATCGCACAATCAGCTTCGGAGCTCAGCCATTGTTCCCACCCGGGATCGACGGATCGGGTAATGGGCCATTTTTTTCGCTATATCAGTACGACACAGCAAACCCATGTACGCAGGGATCGGACACCGCCGGCGACACGAGCGGCATCGTCTTCTTCCCCGGAAGCTTGCCGCTGTATCGAAATGGTGTGCTCGTCGGCGGCTTGGGGGTAAGCGGCGATGGGGTCGACCAGGACGACTTCGTAACCGCGGGAGCAGTCAACGCCGCATGTGGAGCAGGTGGTCCCTGTGGCGTGCCCGATTTTCAAGCACCGGCCAGCATCCGGGCCGATCAAGTAGTAATCCAAGACGTGCGTCTGCCCTATCTCAAGTTTCCGCGCGATCCCACGGATTAAGCGACGGGACTAGCCAGCCGCCCAAAGGGAACTAGCAGGGCCGGTTGAGTCTGTACCCCCGGAGATAACCCAGGGCGACTTAAGGGTCTTGACTTCATCCCCTTTTCTGGGAGAATCCTGTTTAGACTCCCTGACCATCGAAATTCTGGAGGTTCGT
>JBAVAA010000546.1:0-15793 GCA_049585515.1 Terriglobales bacterium
GCGCCAGGTCAACCGCCTTTTTTCCGTGCTCGAGTGCGGCGGTAATCTCTCCTACAGACAATGCGTAGGTCGACAGATTTCTTTCAGCTACGGCAGCATCGAGACTGGTATCGAAATCGCCTTCGTAAACTAGCAGGGCACTGCCGCCGATGCGATCTGTGGGCGTGGCATTCTTGAATGCCGCCGCAAGCTCTCCCTCCATTAGCCGCACGTCGGTAAGCAAGGTGCTGCTTACAATAAACGTGCCGTGGGCGCGGGCCGGTATCTCGTGTGGTAAGTAAAGGCCGAAGCTTTGGCAGGGAACGCCATAGAATGCTGGATCCCAATGCCAGCCCGTGATCAGCCAGCAGTTTCTGGTCGGATGTTGCTGAAGGTACGCCTTTGCCTCCGGATATGCCTGACCGAGATCGAGCCAGGGTTCATACTCGTACGCCCGCTGTGGTCCACCCCATAAGTCATTGGCATAAGAGAGATAGTTGGGATAGGCATGCAGCGAGGATGCCGCATGCAATAAGATGAGGCATGGTAACGCGTAAGTAACCCAGCGCACGCGTCGGGCTAACTCCACGCATCCAGCCCCCGCGAGAATCACCAAAAACGGAAATATCGGCAACAGATAGCGGACGCTGACGCTCGCACTCGCGTGGATGCATACCACCAAATAGACGGCTACGGGAACGAGCAGGAAGAGAAGCTCACGACGACGCTGCCGAAACGCAATCGATAGGCCGAATGCAGCCAGCACAATCATAGCGAGCATCGCCGCCGTATTGCGAATCAAGAAATTGAACGGGGTAGAAAACCACGGTGCGCGCAGATAGACTTTGCCGGCTACAAAAGCTACAGAGCTCTGATCCGATAGTGCAATCGCCGAGGCGATTCCCCGCAAGTAAGCCTGCGGCATCAACTGGTGGTCTTCTAGATCGCGCAGCACATGCTCGCTGGCAGAGGCCGCGGGAGGTCTTTGATCCTGAAGTAAGGACGCTGCTGAGTTCGTGTGGAAACGCATCCCATAGCCCGCCCAAACAACACCGGCTGCGACAAAACAGATCAGCACCACCGCCAGAAGGTTGATAAGTGCCAACCGCCACATAGGCCGGCCGTCGCCTGTTTGGCCACCAGGTTGATACAGCGCATCCGTTACTGCGAGTGCCGCAAGGATGGGTAGGACAGCCACTCCTGAATGTTTCGTTAGCAGCGTAAGGCCCGCAGCCAGAGAGGTGAGCAGTAAGAACGAGACCTTGCGCTGGGTGGTCCAGAGATAGAATGCGAAAACAGCGAAGAGCAGCATGCAGGTGACCGGTACATCGGTCATGACTAAGGAGCCGTAAGCCAGCAAATTGGGCTCGAAAACTAACAGCAAAGCTGCCACCGCAGCTGTGGTGATGCCGAACATGCGCCTCGCCGCGATCCAAACCAGCAGACAGAGTCCTACCGCAAAAAAAGAAATGGCGATGCGCGCGCGGGCCAATGCCACGGGCCAATTCTGGGTATACAACCAGTTGAGGCTGGCAAAGGCTTGCTGGACATTATTTCCCTGAAAGGGCGCGCAATTTACCGCGAAGTTCATCGGCAGCAACGGGGCCGCTGCGATGACCTTAGCAAGGGGAGGATGCTCGGGGCTGACCGTGAGGTCGCCACACTTCAGGTAACGATAACCGGAATAAAGATGAGTAGCTTCGTCGGCGGTCTGAGAAAGCTGGCGGCTGCTGAAAAATAACTGACCCCACAGCAGAGCGCAAAGCGCCGCGGGAATCAGCCACTCCAAGCGCGAGCGTTCATAAGGAGCTTTGGAAAGCGCACTGGGGAAGATGCCAGAGGCCGTGTCGCCCGGATCTTTTGGACACTCGACAACAACAACCTCGCAAGTTTCGTCCAGCTGCGGCAATCGCGCTCCGATTCTGTTACGCCAGCAATCTGATGGGCCAAGCGCGCACGTTTTCGATTCCATGCCCGGTCAGCCGCGAAATTATTGCTTCCAAAATATCTCGAAGATTCCGAAGCGCGTGTTATGCGGGAATTTCTTCATAACTTCGGCCTTTACCTCGGGGTGCATCACGGCTCCTGGAAAGAAGGGCGCATCATTGATGACCACCAGATTCAGGTCCGCACGCTGTAACGCCTTCAGAATCTCTTGCGGTGATTCACCGGTATCGTCGTTGGTTACGTTCTTCAGCCCGGATAGAAAGTACAACTCGGGGCAATCGTTTCCGGCAAACATCAATCCGTTCGGACTATGCTGCTTCAGGAAACGGGCCAACTCGTCGAAGAAGACGGCCTCTTCAATTTTCAATCCACCAGCTCGGGGCTCCTGCATCGTGTGCATAGGGCCGACGATCCATGTGATTTCGTAGATATAAAGCGGTACGAGGCTGACTACGCCAAACGCGAGGTAAAACCCTACTACCGAAGCTAACGCGTACGTCCCGTGCTGTGCCTTGCCCGTGGACACGATCGCAACCAATGCGAGCAGCGTCAGCGGCACCGAGTAATTCAAGTAGATTGGAGCCGCGAATGGAAATTGCACCAAGGTGCAGGTTGCGGCGAGCGAGATCAGCAGTACCACCTGCTGCCGTTGAAGTTTGCTGTGCGCACCGGAGTTCCTCCGCCGCCACACCAGGACCGCCCCAAGTAGCACCGCAATGGTCGTTAATACCGTGACTGAATGCCAGACCGCAAAAACAACATCGAACGACTTCGCAGCCCTAACCACAATTACCACTGCTCCCAACGCGAGCGCTGCCCCAACGATCTTCCCCTGGAATTTATCCCAATACATCGCTGCTGCCAGAATGCCCACAAGCGGCAGCGCCCAGAGGATGTTTTCAACTCCCACCGGGCGAACCACTCCCAACCCTGCCGAGCGCGAAATTGTGCTGAAAATCACGCCCGACAGGAACTTCCCCACTGCGCCCGAGCGCGCATACGGTATCAGAAAAATGGCAATTGGACAGGCTACGCCGAACAGGAACGGAATAGCTGTTCCAAACATCATTCTGAAGCGTTTTGCTGTCACCATCTGTACTTTCATTTCTCCTAACAGAATCAGCACGACTATCGCCGCGGAAGGCAGCACGAAATGGTAGAACTCGGCCAGTCCTAGACGCGCGCGCAGCACCGTGACCAGCGTCGCCAGGAACAGCAGGAGCGCGCCCCCACTGAACAAGCGGTAGGGCCAACTCGCGTGCGAAACTTCGTTCTTATCAACTTCCTCCGTACTCTTCTGCGAAGTTTCTCCTGCAGAGCTTTCGCTCTGTTCGAGAAAGGCAAGAAACAGCAGTGCGCCGGCAATGTAGTACGCCCCGATCACTTTGATCAGGATCGACACTCCGCCGCATACTCCCGCTATGAACAGCCACCGCCGCGTTCGGACCTCCAGGTAGCGCAGCAGCGCCGCTGCCCCAAATGTCGCGAAAAACAGGTTGTACCATGAGGGCATTGCGGCTGGATAATTTGGATAACTCCACGCCACTGCCAGTAAGGTGATTGTCCCCGCCGCTATCGCCGAGGTGAAACGCAGTGCGATGTAGTAAACGGCCGGCAGCCACGCCAGAAAAAATAGAAACACAGACAAGCGCAGCGACATCAGATTCACGCCGAACGCTTGAAACGCCAGCGCGTGGATAAAGCTGAGACCTCCCGTGTAGATCTCGCCGAAATCGCGATGCGGAAGCTGTCCCTGCATCACTCGCAGCGCGCTTTGACTCAAAGTTCCATCGTCGGCCGGCACCCAACCGCTGCCGATACGAGCGCCTACGTAAAGCCCGGCGATCACCAACACCGCAACCAGCACCATCAGACGAACCAGCCATCCCTGCGCGGCCGTAACCACTGCCACTTCTCTTTCGCTGGCTGCCAACGCTTCCGGACTCTGTTCGCGAATTCTCACTTCCACGTTCAAAGCGGAATCAATTGGGGCATCTGAATTCGCGGCAGTTTTCTCAGTTTCCGCAGTCACTTTGCCTCCAGCGCCGTCAGACGCAACTTTGCTTCTTTGCTGTCCCGGTTCAGTTGCAGCGAGCGCCGATATTCGGTCCGCGCGGCCGAAACATTCCCGCTCTGTTCGAACGACACCGCGAGCCAATAGTGGTAATCCCACACTTTTGGGTCCATGGACACCGCCTGCAGCAGGTAAGGTTGCGCCTCCATGTTCCGTCCGTCTTGCAACAGGGCGCGCCCCAGAAAGTGCTTTGGGGCCGCTTGTTCCGGCGCTAATTGCGCCGCTTTCGACAGCAGTTGTTCCGCGTCCTTGTACTGACCGTCCATCAGGTGAATATTTCCGCAGTTGTAGAGGGCCGAATAAAGGCCAGGTTCCTTTTCCAGAATCTCCGCGCAAAGCGCTAGAGCGCGGTCGTAGTCACCCATTTGCCCGTACAATCCAGCGACTCCCGCCATGCCCACTTCCGACTTCGCATAATCCGGATCCACGCGGTCCAGCCAAACCCGCCCTTCCTCGAACCGGCCGGCGTGGATGTACGCCTCCGCCAACGCCAGCGGACCATAGCCATACTCCGGGTGATCCTTGACCACCGACCGGGCAAGTTCAATCGCGCGATCATGCGCTCCCATCTGGCTGTACTCCTTCGCCAGGCCAGCCACGGCATAAGGATTCCCCGGATAAAGAGACTGCCCGCGCACTAAAAGCAGCAGATCGTTGCCCCAGTACACCTGCTGTGCGATTGAAGCACAGACATAGCCGCTGCACATCAAGACAACTACACAACACTGGACGGTGCGCGCGCTCCACGCTTTGATGGACGGCAACCGCCGCAGACCGATTGCCGCCAGAATCGCAAATCCGATGGAGGGTAAATACATATAGCGATCGCGCACGAAATCTCCATTGCCAAAATTTCGCAAATACAGCGCAGGCGCCAATCCAATCAGCAACCACAATCCTGCAAACGCAACGGTAGAATTGCCTTCGCCGCGATTCCAACGCCACAAGCCAACCAACGCCGCTCCAATCGCCAGCACTGGCAGTAGAATTTGACTTGCGGTTGCGGTGGTAACGTACGGTGTGTAATAGAGTGCGGTCATACCCATAGGGACCAGCAACTGCCGCAGATACACGGAAAGCACCAGGGGCAAGGTCCGTGCCACATCCATCACGCCGTGGTTGGGGTCAAACTGTCCGGTCGCGTGCAGTAGCACGTGCTTCCGCAAAAGTACGTACGCCAATGTCACGACTGCATACGGAGCGGTTTCCAACCCCGCGGCGAGGAACCTCCGCCCCGGCGATGGGTTTTCTTTCTTTTGTTGCGCCGGGTACAGCCACGCGTAGATTCCGACCAGCGCGGAAAATACGACCGCCATTTCTTTCGTGAGAAGAGCGCATGCCAATAGCACCAGCGATGCAATCCACCATGTCATTCTTTTCGTCTGAGTTTGACCGGAGTCCCGTTTTTCGCGCGTGTTGAGATACGCCGCAAAAGCCATTGCGACGAACATCGTCACCATCGTGTCCGATGCGGCGGAAACCCAAGCTACGGGCTCAATGTGGATGGGATGGAGCGCGAAAATCAGTGCGGCCAACGCGGCCGTCCAGTATTCCAAACCCAGGCGTTGCGCCATCCAAAACACCGCCGCCACCGCGCCGGCATGCAACACAACCGCTCCCAGGTGCCATCCCCAGGGACGCAATCCAAATAGCGCGTAATTGAGCATCGACCAGGCCACGAACAGAGGCCGGTAATACACCTGATGTCGGGCAACGTGGTACCAGAGGTCACTCCCAAACGCCCGTGGCAGGTTGCTCCAGGTTCGGATGACCGGATTGTTCACAATCTGCGGATGGTCATCCCACACAAACTCGAAAGATAGCGAGCCGCTATAGAGCACAAACGCTACTAACCCGAGTATGGGTAGGAGAACAGCCGGCCGGCGCAGATACTTGGCCAACAATTCAAAAGCGTCGTCGGATTGCGGATGTGGTTCTATCTCGTCCATAGGTCTCGCGTGCGGAATCGATCAGTGCGTCGGGACTTATCAACAGATTGTTCTCGGAGCCAGGCCTGCTGTGTGTCTCCGAAAATGTAATTCTTCAGTCAGAGCCGCGCCCATCGGCGTCTCCTTCGACTCAAAGCTCATACTAACCGTCCGTTTTGCCCGGCGCATGTTACCCAGGTTACCTAGGTGTGCCGCTTATTCCCGCATTTTGCCCTTCCTTTTATGCGACGATAATTTTATGGGGTCTGTTTCAGGAGTCGGGACCGCAAGGGCGGTGTGCCCGGTCTTGTGCGTCGATCTCGATGGCACTCTGATCCGGGGCAACGTGCTTTGGGAGTGCATCCTTGTGCTCCTCAAGACCAGACCCTTCATGGTGCTGCGACTCCCCTACTGGCTGCTTCTGGGGCGAGCCGCTTTCAAACGGCGCCTCTGCGCCGAGGCCCAGATCGACCCCGTCCATCTTTCCTATCGGCGGGAAGTTCTTGATCTTCTGCAGCAGGAGAAAAGCGCCGGCCGCAGCATTGCGCTGGTTACGGCAGCCGATCGCGAAGTGGCCGAAGCTATCTCGCGATACCTCGGTCTGTTTGACCAAGTCCACGCCAGCGATGGCGAGGTGAACCTCAAAGGAGCAAACAAGGCTGCATTCTTGTCTGAACATTTTGCCGCAACCGGCTTTGAATACGTGGGCGACTCTGCCGCCGATGTGGAAGTTTGGCGTGTCGCGCGCGGCGCATACGTGGTGGGGACGGAAGCTCGCGCCGAACAAGCGGCAGCCGTAGCTGAGGTTAAGGCAACCATCCTCGAACCGCAGGTTCCATTCCGCGCGGTGGCGCGCACCTGGATCAGCGCTCTCCGGGGACATCATTGGGCTAAGAATCTGTTGCTGTTCTTGCCCCTCGCGCTATCCCACAACCTCGCGCTTGAGCCTCTCTTCCGCACTATCATTGGCTTCGCGCTCTATGGCTTTTGCGCCTCAGGGCTCTATATCCTTAATGACCTTCTCGATCTCCACTCCGATCGCGAACATCCCTGGAAGAAAGAACGCCCCTTCGCCGCCGGCGAAATTTCAATTCCACAAGGGCTGCTCGCCTCGTCTCTGCTGCTCCTGGCGGCGGTCGGAATGGGGCTTCTCCTCGACCTGCAATTTGGGTTGGCCCTGGTGGGATACACAGTGCTGACCATGTTGTATTCGCTCTATTTCAAGAAGATTGCGTTGCTCGACGTGTTCGTGCTTTCAAGCTTTTACAGCGTTCGCATTCTTGCCGGGGCGCTGATTTCCGGCACGCCTCTTTCCCAATGGTTTCTGGCCTTCTCAATGTTTTTCTTTCTGAGTCTGGCAATGGCGAAACGTTATTCTGAGTTACTGCATGCAGGCGACCTGATTAGTGCCGGTAAGTCGGGACGCGGATATCGTACCGGCGATCGCGAGCTTTTGCTCTCGCTCGGTATCGGCAGCAGTTTTTCCGCAGTCGTAATCTTCAGCCTCTATGTTCATAGTCCGGAGGTGCGCCTCCTCTACTCCTCCCCGGAATTTCTCTTTCTGCTCTGCCCCATTGTTCTCTATTGGCTCAGCCGGACCTGGCTGATGGCGCATCGGGGTGAATTAAGGGAAGACCCGGTCACACTCGCCATTCGGGACCCAGTCAGTTACGGAGTAGCTCTGGCTTCGGCGGCGGTGATCGCGGCGGGCATGGTACACATAAACTGGTAAGGGTAAAACACGCTGGCTTTGAAATTACAGAACTGACTTTCAGCATCCATGACTGGTCAATCCGCCGCAGCCGCAGCCTCGCGCAGGCAACCCGGAGCTTTGCCATCGAACAAGCAAATCTTGTCCTGGGGACATTACCCGAAGACCGCGCACCAATTCGTCCACAGACCAGCCTGGAACGATCGGATTTCGGAGATCATGAGAAACGCGGCGCCCGGTTCCCTGCTTCCCTACGGCCTGGGACGCAGCTATGGCGACTCCTGCCTCAACGCGGGTCGTGAACTAATCGATTGCCGCCGGCTCAACCGCATGCTCGGTTTTGACGAATCGACCGGCATGCTTCGCTGCGAAAGCGGCGTCAGCATCTCTGACATTCTCGACCTATTCGTTCCCAAAGGATGGTTTCCTCCTGTTACGCCCGGCACGCGCTTTGTGACCGTCGGGGGAGCCATCGCCAACGACGTTCACGGGAAGAACCATCACTGCGCTGGAAGCCTTGGCGCACACGTCCGCCAGATCGCTCTGCATCGCTCGAACGACGGACTGGTGATCTGCAATTCAGAAAAACATTCAGACATGCTGCACGCCACTATCGGTGGTTTAGGTCTGACTGGCGTGATTGCCTGGGCTGACATCCAACTCAAACGAGTGGACGGTCCCTGGATCAACTCCGAGTTCATCCCTTTTCACTCTCTGGCTTCTTTTCTCGACTTGAGTCGCGAAAGTAACGACCGCTTCGAGTACACGGTGGCATGGCTCGACTGTTTCGCCGGGAAAAACCCGCGCGGCATCTTTTTTCGCGGGAACCACGCAGTTGGTCCTAATGCAGACCATGGTCTCCAACATGGTCCCGAACATCGTCCCGAGCATGGCAAGGTTCTTCGGCGCAGGCGAGAAGTCACATTGCCTTTTGCGCTGCCGGCCTGGATGCTCAACCGTTATTCCGCGAAAGCCTTCAACGCCGCTTACTACCGGATTCACGCGGCCAGGAAAGGCACTGCCATTGTGCCTTACGACTCGTTTTTTTATCCGCTGGATTCGATCCGCCAATGGAACCTGCTCTATGGCAGGCGAGGTTTTCTGCAATACCAGTGCGTTATCCCGGAGACGAATCTCGAAGCCATTGAGGAGTTAATCGATCGCATCGGGCGCTCCGGCATGGGCTCTTTCCTGGGTGTTCTAAAACAATTCGGTTCCGCGCCCCCCGCCGGCATGCTTTCATTTCCTCGGCCTGGGCTTACCCTCGCACTCGACTTCGCCATGCGAGGCGAACCCACACTCAAGCTGATGCGGTCACTCGATGAAGTGGTCCAGCAAGCCGGAGGAGCTCTCTATCCCGCGAAAGACGCCCGCATGAGCCCTGGTATGTTCGAGGCATCATTTCCGCGCTGGCGCGGCTTTGTGCCTTACATCGACCCCAAGATGTCGTCTTCATTCTGGCGGCGGGTGACGGAGGCCCGGTGACCACGGCTCACGCGACAATGATGAGGATGAGGAGGATTGTCGTTCTCGGAGCAACTTCCGGCATTGCTGTGGAGGTCGAGCGGCAATTGGCCCAACAGGGCTGCGAGTTACTGCTGGTAGCGCGCTCGCCTCAGCGCCTCGGCGAATTGCAGGCCGATTTAGTGATTCGAGGTGCGCGACAGGTCTTCATATATGCTGCCGATTTAGCCTCGGTTCAACAGCACGCGACTATCTTTGATTTTTCCCGTCGTACAGTTCCCGGCTTTGACACTGTGCTTCTCGCTTACGGCTCCATGCACGATCAGAAGGATTCGGAAATGTCGGTCGACGTTCTGCTGGAAGAATTGCAGGTCAACTTTGTCAGCGCAACCGCCATCCTGACTCTGTTCGCCGCCGAGTTGGAACGCCGCCGGACCGGATGCATCGCTGCCATCACTTCCGTTGCTGGCGATCGCGGACGGCGCTCCAACTACGTCTACGGTTCCGCCAAGGGCGCTTTATCCATCTTTCTGCAGGGGCTTCGCAGTCGTCTGCATCCTGCGGGAGTGCGTGTCATCACCATTAAACCCGGACCGGTGCAGACTTCGATGACCGATCATCTACCGAACGCCGCGCGCTTTGCCGATCCGCAGGAGGTTGCACGCGACATTGTTTGCGCCCTTGAACGCCGCTCTCCGGATGTTCTTTACACGCCAAAAATCTGGCGTTACGTGATGGCTGGTATTCAACACATTCCGGAAATAATCTTCAAGCGCTTATCCCTTTGATAACCTGCCAACAAAAAAGGGCCGCATGGCTGCGGCCCAGACTTGCGATTGACAGCAACCCCTTGTCACTTTAGGCAATGGGCCGAGCACATGCGATAAACTGAACCAAGGATGTTGCCTCCTCTTCGGTTATCAATTTTCATCCTGATGGTCTTCGCGCTGGCGCTCTTCACCACGTTCCAGGCGTCCGCCCAAACGGTCGCGAAACCGGCGCTGAATGTGGTCCTCATCACCATTGACACTCTCCGTGCCGACCACCTCGGCTGCTACGGATACAAGCAGATCAAGACGCCCAACATCGACGCTTTAGCGGCGGACGGTGTGCGCTTTGAGCGGGCCTTCGCGGTCGTCCCCGTAACTTTGCCCTCGCACACATCAATGCTCACCGGGACCTATCCCATGCTGAGCGGTATGCACGATTTTAGCGGCAACAAGCTCAGCCCTCTGCAACCCACGCTGGCGTCGGTTCTCAAGGCAGCCGGATACCAGACGGGAGCGGTAATCGCTTCCGCCGTGCTGGACTCGCGCTTTGGCCTGAATCAGGGTTTCGATTTTTATTACGATCACTTCGATTTCAGCCGCCTGGACGAAGCAAATCTCGATGAGATGGAACGTCCCGGAAACGTTGTGGCCGATGTAGCGCTTGACTGGCTTCAAAAAGACACGCCGCCGAAGAATATGCAAAAGAAGTTTTTTCTTTGGATGCATCTCTACGATCCCCATTTTCCTTACCGTCCCCCCGAGCCTTACAGCCGCGAATATGCGGATCGGCCCTACGATGGCGAAATCGCCTTTGCCGACGAACAGGTCGGGCGGCTTCTGCGATTCTTGAAAGAAAAAAGGATTTATAAGAACACGATGATCGTGCTCTGCGGCGATCACGGCGAGAGCCTGGGAGAACACGGCGAAAAAACGCACGGCTTCTTCATTTACAACGCCACCATGCACGTGCCGCTGATCGTTCGATTGCCGGAGAACGGCGTGCCTGATAATGCGGCGCGCACGGTGTCCGATCCGGTTTCTCTGGTCGACCTGATGCCCACAGTTCTGGAAGCCGTGGGGCTGGAGATCCCGCCACAGGTGCAGGGACGCAGCCTGCTCCCTAGCCTTCGCGGCGATCGCGGCCGCGGTAAGCAACAAGATCGGGAAGACGATCAAGCCGAGCGCGACCGCGTTCTCTACGGAGAAACCTATCTGCCGCGACTTCACTTCAACTGGAGTGAACTGCGAGGCTCGGAGAATACGAAGTATCATTTCATCGACGCGCCCCGGCCCGAGCTCTACGACCTAACCAAGGATCCGGGCGAACTGCACAATCTGTTCACTGAAAAAAAAGCCGTCGCCGAGGAGATGCGGGCCAAGCTCGCAAGCATGATCCGCGATTACAGTGCCGGCAAAGAATTGGCGGAGAAGACTGGTCTGGACCCGGCGCTAATGGAGCGGTTGAAGGCCTTGGGCTACGCAGGATTTTCCGGGGGCGGCGATCTGACCATCAGCAGCCACGACCTGCCGGATCCGAAGGACCGTATCGGCGCGTATGAGCTGATTTCAGATGCCATCGCCGCCAGCCAGCACGGCCGCTACCAGGAATCGATCGACAAACTAAAGATCGTAGTGAAAACCGAACCCAACTCAGTTCCCGCTCACTATCTGCAGGGGCTGAATTTCTATCACCTCAACATGTTCGCCGAGGCGGTGGACGAACTCCAAAAAACAGTTCAGCTCAGTCCCGATTATGCGCTTGCCTCTTTTAATCTCGGTATGGCCGAGGCCCATGCCGGGCAGATAGACGCCGCCATCGCCACTCTACAGCGGACTTTGCAACTGGATGCCACGAATTTCGAAGCTGCCTTCAATCTAGGAGTGGCATTCCTCCAGAAAAAGCAACTCGAGCCAGCGGCGGCGGCATTCCGCCAATCGACAACGATTAATCCGGAATTCGCGCGCGGACATCACGCTCTGGGCGAAACCCTTCTCTACCAGGGCAATCTCGACGAAGCGATTACGGAATTGCGCCGCGCGACGGAGTTGGCGCCGCAAGACGCCAGCATGCATGTGTCGCTGGCAAAGGCGCTGGCCGCCAAAGGACTAGCGGCAGAGGCCGACCAGGAGACACGGCGTGCGCAGCAGTTGGCGCCGAAATAGCCCCATGCTTAGCCGCTTCTCAGCCCGGTCCGCTGCTCTGTTTGCAATCGCCATCGTTCTGGCCGCCTGGCGCACAGCTGGCGGGCAGGCCGGGCCAGCGAAAACCCAGCCCGCCCCGGTTCCGGCCAATACCGCAGTTGCGCGCTCGAGTTCGGCACGAACAAGTCCGGCACCATCGCACGTTCAGCGGCCAAACGTTATATTGATCACCATCGATACTTTACGTGCCGATCACGTCGGATGCTATGGAGCGGGGATGGTCAAGACTCCGACTCTCGATGCGCTCGCGCATGACGGAATCGTGTTTGAACGGGCAATCTCGCAGGTCCCCCTGACATGGCCGTCGCACGCGGTGATTCTTACGGGCACGTATCCGTTTCAGAACGGCGTGCAGGATTTCACCGGTCAGCCCCTCGCGCCACAATTTCGTTCCGTTGCCCAGGCCTTTCAGCATGCGGGATACGCCACCGGAGCCGTAGTCAGCGCGTTTGTTCTCGATCGAAGTTGGGGTCTGGCCCGCGGCTTCGACTTTTACGATGACGCATTCGCCGCGGAGACCTTCGAGAAGAAAGACACCGGCCTGGTCGATCGTCGCGCCGGGGAGAGTGTAGCCCACGCAATCGCGTGGCTCAAGAAAACTCCGCGACGCCCATTTTTCCTGTGGCTGCATCTTTACGATCCGCACAGTCCGTACGATCCTCCGGAACCCTACCGCACCGAGTACCGTGACCACCTCTACGACGGCGAGATCGCCTATGCGGACCACGAACTCGGCAACCTGATCGACTGGCTCAAGCACAACCATCTATATGATTCTTCGCTGATTGTCGCTCTCAGCGATCACGGTGAGTCTCTAGGAGAACACGGCGAAGACGAGCACGGATTCTTTCTCTACAACGCCACCGTGCATATTCCCCTAATGGTAAAACCGCCGATGAAGGCGTTCGCAGGAACCGCCATTGCGCCCGGTCGGCACTCCGACCCGGTAGAAACCACAGCAGTCGCCCCCACCCTTCTGCAACTGGCCGGCCTGAAAGCTTCGCCCGATCCGATACAAGCGCAATTTCAGTCGCAACCTTTGTTCCAGACGAAGCCAGCCAAAAACCAGGCTTTACCAAAGCCCGCGTACAGCGAGACGTTCTATCCATTCAGTTCTTTCGGTTGGAGTCCGCTGCACGCGCTAGAGACGGAGCATTTTCACTTCATCGAAGCGCCCACGCCCGAGTTGTACGATCTGCAGGCCGACCCCGCGGAAACCAAAAATATCGCCGCCGAGCAACCCGCTACCGTCGCCGTCCTTCGCGAAAAGATGCACGCACTCCTCGCCCACAATCCGTTCGCCCGGCAGAACGCTGGCGCGGGAAATCTAAGCCCCGACGCGCAGGAAAAACTGCGAGCTCTAGGCTACTTCGGATTTCACGCAGCAGTCTCCCCCGAATCCTTAAAGCAGGGTCTGGCCGACCCGAAGGACAAACTCTGGGAGTTTAATTCGATCCTGAAAGCTGAAGACGCTTTTCAGCGCCACGAAGACGATCAGGGCGAAGCGCTTCTCACCGGCGTTCAGCAAAAGGATCCACAAATTTACGTGATCCCCTTCCTGCTCGGCGAATCGGCATTGCGGCGGCAAAACTGGGAGCGGGCAGCCGATCAACTGCAGCGCTGCCTCGCATTAAACCCCAACTTCGACAACGCCATGACCGGCCTGGCTCGAGCTCTCGCAAAGCTGGGCCGCATCGACCAAGCGAAAGACTGGCTCAACAAAGCCTTGCACAGCAACCCCCAGAACTACCGGGCCTGGTACCAAACGGGATTGCTCGACGCGGGAAGCGATCCGGCAGCCGCATTGTCCGCGTATGAGAAGACGATTCTGATCCAGCCTAATTTTTCCGCTGGTCAGCGCGAACTGGGCATGGCGTTATTGCAGCAGAAAAATTACGCCGCCGCCGCGCCTCACATCGAGAAAGCAATCGCTCTCGGACTCGAAGATGCCCGCCTGCACAACTTCCTCGGCATCTGCTATAACCGCACCAACCGCACCGCCAAGGCTATTCGCGAGTTTCAGCGGGCCATTGAGCTTGATCCAAATCTAGCCGAGGCTCACCTCAACCTTGCCTACGCCCATCAACTCCTGCATCAGGCTGTCGCCGCTCACGAGGAATACGCAAAGGCTTGCAACCTCGACTCCAACTTCTGTAAATTCGTGCCTGCGAATTGACCGCTTAGCGCTTGCCGTCCGCTCTCAAGCGCTGGGCCTGGGCCCGCTCCCGTTCCGCATCGGCCTGTTGTCCTAACTGGACATACGCGTCCGCCAGAAACGCATGCGGTTCCGGCGATTTCGGCTCAAGCTCAGCCGCCGCAAGCAAGTTCGGCACGGCCTCTGCCGGATTCCCATTAAGCGCCAGCGCTCGTCCCAGCAGCAAGTGCGCGCCATAGTGCTTCGGCCTGAGCTCGATAACTTTCTTGTACTCCTGAATAGCGTCCGGCAAGCGGTCCTCTCGCGCATAAGCCGTCGCCAGCGAAAATCGAGCCTCCGGCCAATCCGGAGAACGAGCCACCGCGGTCTCAAGCTGAACCACCGCCCCGGCAAAATCCCCGGTCTCGAACAGCGCTGATCCCAGTTGGTATCGTGGAACCGTCAAGTCCGGCCGCATCTCCACCGCTTTCCGCAATACCGGCACCGCCTTCTCGTACTCCCTGAGCGAACTCAGTGCCGTGCCCAATTGCAGAAAAGCGATCGGCAGATTAGGTTCCAGCGCAATCACCTGCTCCAGCAGCGGCACCGCTTCCTGGAATCGCATGTCTTCTTTGGCCATCTCGGCGCGGTGCAGCAAATTCACGACCTGCACCTTATCCTTGGGATCGGCCCCAGTCTCCTGGATGCCGGGCATCGCCGCCGAACTACTATCGGATGCCACGTACCCCAGCGCGTTCAATCGCTCCTGCAGTCCCGGATCGGGCGTCACCTTCGGCGCTTCCTTAGCTGTGCTCGTCTTCTGCCGGAACGCCTCAAGCTGGCTGCTCAGCGTGTTGGTGACGGCTACAGCTGTCCCCGAAAGATTATGCTCCGCCTTCGGATCCGCTGATTCATCATAGAGTTCCTTGCGCGGCGCATCGATAAATAGATACTTCCCCGTTCGAAGCGACCGCAGAGAACTCCACCCAAAAGTGCGATGCGGGTAGTCGCTCTCCGCATACGCCGGACGATCGCGAGCCGTCGCCGGCTTCAGCATCGACAGAAGCGACTGGCCTTGCACCTCCGGAGGAATCGCAATCCCCGCCGCCTGCAACATGGTGGGCAGCACATCGACCAGCCCCGCGCGGCGATCGACCCGCACTCCCTCAGACCGTCCCTGCGGCAGCTTGAACAACAACGGCACATGGATGGTTTCGTCGTACAGAAAAATTCCGTGCGTAGTCTCTCCGTGGTCGCCCAAAGCCTCGCCATGATCGGCCATGACGGCGATCAGCGCGCCATCAAAAAGCCCACGCAGCCGCAACCAGCTTAGGAATTTTCCGACCGCCGCATCGACATAAGCAATTTCACCATCGTAGGGCGCGGAAGCATACCGGGACTTGTACGGCTCCGGAGGATCATACGGGTCGTGCGCGTCATAAAGATGCACCCAGATAAAGAATGGCCCATCGTGATGCGTGGTCAGCCATTCCAGCGTGCGCCCGATCACCTCGCCGCCACGCCGCTCAATCGACTGGTAGCGGTCTTCTCCCGCGCGCCGCCGGTGAAAGCCCGCATCGTATG
>JBAVAA010000547.1:0-5082 GCA_049585515.1 Terriglobales bacterium
ATGGCGCAATAGATGCACCATGCGCCGAGCACCGCCGACTCAATGTGGGCGAGATAGAGCGCGAAGCCCAGGCCGCCAAACGCTGCCACCAGCATGGCTCGATACGATCTCATGAAGGCAAGAACGCCGAGCAGCAGATATCCGGCGATGCCGATCACGGCTACGGGAATTCCGTAGAGCATGGCGTAGGGACTGTGATTCACGATGCCGCAATCCCATTTCTCGTTGATGCTGCAGGGTGAGGGGTCGGTGCGGTAGTGTTCGCGGAGCGCGAGGGACGAAGCGGCTATACCTACGATTGCGAGCAAGATCAAAACCCATCTCATGAAGGACTCCCGCATCTTGAATAAGATTTGTCATCCCGAGCGGAGCGAGCGATCTGCAGTTGGCGGCAAGATGCAGATCCCTCGCTTCGCTCGGGATGACAACCTTAGTTAACATTATCCATAGTTAAATATTATCCATGATTTCGAACAATCTCTTCCTGTCAATCGTGGTAACGCTGCTCGCCTGCCGGTATGGGCACGCTGAGGCGATTCTGCGGGGGAGGGAGCGGGCACGTCGCGTAGGCCGTGAAGGCACAGGGCGGATTGATGAGCCGGTTGAAGTCGAGCCATATTTCACCGGGCTGGCTTAGGCCACGATCGGGAAATTCGGCGTACAGAAAACGTCCTGCGCCGTAGGTTGTGGTTTTGCTGGTGGTGTCGCGCATGATGAAGAAAAGATCAGTTGACTTTGGATCTTCGAGCACCGGCTCGAGCCGGAGAACTTGTCCATCGAGCGTGAATTCGGCTACTCCCGGCGCGGGGAGATGGGTGGTGGTGCCTAGGATCGTTGGGATGTCGAGCGTCTTGGGCGGGTTGTAGGGGATCCAGCGCGCGTGCACGCGGTAGGCGGTATTCGGCGCATACCAGCGCAATCCGTGGAAGGCGACTCGGGTGGGAGCCTGCAAATCTTTGACGCGCAGAGCGAATTGATCGTCGCGACGGATCACGATGATGGTTAGGGTGCCGATCGTGAGCTTCGAGGGCTGGTCGGCATCGTCGGCGAGCAGAGTCTGCTGCCTCGCGGGCTGACCATCTACCAAAAGATCCCTGGGGAAACCCTCGGCGGGAGGCAGCAAATGCAGCGCGCCGTTTTCGAGGCGCACAACGGCGATATGCGCGGGTCCTTTGCCCGCGATCTGAACGCGGCAGTCGTCAGCGGAACCGAAGCTGTTGTCTCCTTCCTTCAGCCATCCCAGGGCGATCAGAGAGAGCCAGCCTTCCGGACCCTGGAGTCTGGTTGCCCGCTCGGCGCGCCAGGCGAGCAGATCGTTTTGCCAGGAAGTGGGGTCGTCGGAGGCTTTGCTGTTAGAGGTTGAGGCAGACGCAGAGGCAGATACAGCGCCGGACGCAGCGCCGAGGGACGGCAAGAACATCGCCAACAGAACAAGCGCTGCGGTGGGCAGAATTTTTCTTTTCATTTATGTGGCTCCGTTCCCAGTACTGAAGCGTTCCGGACCTATTATGAAATTCTAGCTCGACCAGTCCGGGCGTTCATAGGTAATCGAACAGTGTCATGAAACCAAAGTCCATGTGCAGCTGTTGGTGGCAGTGAAACAGCGTTAGTCCGGGATTGTTGGCGACAAAGTCGATTTCGGCCTCCTGATACCCACCCAGCATAAACACATCTTTGAGGATTCCAGCAGTTGGCTTTCCCGCCAGTCTCGTGAGCTCAAAACTGTGGCGATGAAGATGGATGGGATGGATGTCATCGCTGGCGTTGCGCATATGAATCCGGTAGCGCTTTCCCTGCTTTAGATGGAAAGAGGCTGGCATTGGCTGGCCGGTCATGGGATAGGCCATTCCATTAATCGTCCAGCGGTTGAAACCCTCTTCCGCAGCGTTATCCTTCGCAAAGATCATGTCGAAGGTTTCATCCGCCACCGTGTGTTCAGCGTTGGAACGTTCTCCGCCGTGTCCAAATCGTGAATAGTCCCATTTCTCCGAGATCTGCTTCACCCATTGCGGTTTGCCTTTCTGGCCCGCGTATTCCACGACGGCGCCCATGCCGTGGGTGCGGTCATCATCATCCATATCTCCCATCACCCACACACCAGGATTTTTCATCTCCACAATCGCCGAGATTCGTTCCGCCGTGCCCAGCCAGAGCGCCGGAACGAGCGCCGGATTCGGCACGGGATTCCCATCCAAAGCGACCACGCGAAACATATGTCCCGGCAAGACGAGGCTGCGAATCTCGGTCGCGCTGCCATTCAAAATGTGAAACAGTATGCGTTGGCCTGCCTTCACTTGAATCGGCTCGCCATGGCCGAGCATGCGTCCGTTGATGGTGAACGAGCGATAGCCCACTTCATAGCCATGCGGCATGCCCTTTGCCAGCGACGCTTTCATCGCGCGCTGGCCCGATTCCTCGAGTTCTTTCACGGTGGCTGGTGGAAGAAAATTTTGCGCCATATCCCCACCACGACTTAGAGTGGGCTCGAATTCCTTGAGGACCAGAAACACTTCGCGATCGTAGTTTCCGGGCTCATGTTTCGGCTCGATGTAGACCGGACCGACCTGGCCGCTGTACTGCCCGGCCGAAAGATCTGCCCCGGCGCGGTTATGCGTGTGATAGAAACGGAACCCTGCTGGCCCGGGTGTGAACGCAATCCGCCGCTTGCCGTGCGCAGGAATAAACGGAGTGCCTTCCTCGGATGCGCCATCCACGTCAACCGGCACCATCTGACCGTGCCAATGCAATTGCTCCGGGGTGTCCGTATCGTTGTAGATGTCCACTGTGACCTGCCGGCCTTCTTTGAAGCGCAGGAGTGGTCCGGGAAATTGGCCGTTGTAGGTTGTCGCCGAAATGATCCGCTTGGGTGCGATCTCGATTGGAGATGCTTTGATGTGCAGTGTGTAGTCTGCGGAAGCGGGCTCCGGCGCGGCCGCATGCCCCACTTGGATCACGGATCCAGCCACGGCATTGCCGGACGAGAACAACATGGCTCCGGTCGTTAGACCTGCCGCCTTTAGAAACCGGCGCCTGGATTCCTGGAGTTCTTTCATCGAATCTCCTTGATAGTGGGTGCCCTCGAATGCAGCTTCGCAGTTTGCGCTTCTGGCCTGACGCTCATCATTGCATTCGCCTCGGGGGGAAGCCAAGCATTTGCTAACTTTCCGCGACCGCTTTAATGTGTCTTCCAGGAGAGAAGACTCATGTTCAGGCGTTCGTCGCCACGTTTGCTATCGGTGATCCTAGTCCTACTGCTAGCGTTGTCTTATTGCCATTTCGCCGCTGCTCAAGCAAAGCCGGTGGATGCCGAGGGCCATCAATGGTGGCAGCATGCCGTGTTTTATGAAATCTATCCCCGCAGTTTTGCGGATAGTAACAATGATGGCATCGGCGACCTCAATGGCATCACCTCCAAAATGAGTTATCTGCATGACCTGGGCGTTGATGCGATCTGGATTACTCCCTGCTATCCGTCACCGCAGGTCGATTTTGGCTACGATGTTTCCGACTACCGGAACATCGACCCCATGTATGGAAATCTGAAAGACTTTGATCACATGGTTGGCGAAGGCAAGAAGCATCAGGTCCGGATCATTATGGATTTTGTGCCGAACCACACCTCCGACCAGCATCCGTGGTTTCTGGATTCGAAGTCTTCGCGTACCTCGGCGCATCGCGACTGGTACATCTGGCGCGACGGCAAAGGGCCGGGCCAGCCTCCTAACAACTGGATATCAATTTTTGGCGGATCGGCATGGAAGTTCGATCCCACGACTAATCAGTACTATTATCACTTTTTCTACGCGCAGCAGCCCGACCTGAATTGGCGCAATCCCGCGGTCGAAAAAGTGATGCTCGATACCACGCGCTGGTGGTACAAGCGCGGCGTTGCGGGGTTCCGTCTGGATGCGGTGGACACGCTATTTGAAGATCCTGAACTGCGCGACGATCCGGTGCTTCCCGGCACCAACAAGCAGGGCGATCCAAATTTGAAGAACGAGTACAACACAAACCTGCCTGAGGTTCACACGGAGTTGCAGAAGCTGCGCAAAGTGGCCAACGAGTTTGGGGCAGTGCTGATCGGCGAAACCTGGACGGCCAACGCGGCCGAACTCGACCGCTACTATGGACAGAACGGCAATGAATTGCAGATGCCGATGGATTTCATGTTCACGATGGTCAATAAACTTTCTCCGCCCGAGTTCCGGCGGCAGATCGCGGCGGTCGACGGCACCCGCGGCTGGCCGGTGTTCGTGATCAGCAATCACGACATCGTGCGGTCGTATAACCGTTACGGGGACGGCAAGAACAACGACGCGATTGCCAAAATGATGGGCGCGTTTTATCTGACTTTGCGCGGCACGCCGATTATGTATTACGGCGAGGAGATTGGGATGGAGAACAACGATCCTACGCGCAAGGAAGATGTGAAGGATCCGATCGGGCGCACCGGATGGCCTCAGGAAAAAGGGCGCGACGGCGAACGGACCCCTATGCAGTGGAATAGTGCGGCTAACGCCGGCTTCAGCAAGGTAAC
Organism: Terriglobales bacterium; assembly: GCA_049585515.1. Classification (GTDB taxonomy): domain Bacteria; phylum Acidobacteriota; class Terriglobia; order Terriglobales; family Acidobacteriaceae; genus Acidiflorens. The sequence goes on from JBAVAA010000547.1 coordinate 4,538, forward strand.
TCCCTGGCTCCCAGTGTCGCCCAGTTATCAGACGCATAACGTGGCGAGCGAGTCGAAAGATCCTAACTCGGTTCTTAGCCTCTACAAGAAAGTGCTCGCGCTGCGTCACACTAACGAAGCATTGCTCGAAGGGAAGTACACTGCGCTTAATGAGGACGATCCCAATGTTATGTCCTACCTGCGCAGTTACAAGGGGAAGGCCGTGCTGGTGGCGCTGAACATGTCGGACTCGCCGCAAAAGGCTAGCTTCGATCTTTCCAGGCAAGGGTTCGGCGGGGCTTCGCTGAAGACTGTGATCTCGTCGGGGGCGTCGGCTAAGGGCGATGAAGTTACTTTGGCGCCGTTTGGGCTGCTGATCGCCGAAGTTAGCCAATGAGATGAAGTTCCCAGGACGTGGATCAAGCTAACCGCTGCACAGAGGTGCGGGTGGAGAGCCTGGGTTCTGAGTGCAATCGCCTGTGGGTGTTGAAAAACTCCCTATCCGCCCCAAACAAGCAAGATTTAGGGGAGAGAAAATGTCTAGGCGACCCGAGAAAATCGATCCT
>JBAVAA010000548.1:0-2302 GCA_049585515.1 Terriglobales bacterium
GAGCCGGAGTGGGTGAACAACAAATTCGAGCCGCGCTTGATTCTTCCGCTCTCCCTCTCGTACGATCACCGGTTGATCGATGGTGCCGACGCCGCACGTTTTCTGCGCTGGATCGCGGAGGCGTTTGAGCAGCCATTTCTGCTTTCGGTTCAGGGATAGATGGAGTTCAGTGCTGGCTGTTTTGAATTTGGTCGTCGCCGGGCGGCATTTGTGAGAAGTCGTGGATCACAGTTCGCGCTTCTGGGGTTGGCTGCGTTTCTGATTGTCTTTGCCGCGTATTCGTGGTTTTGCTATGTCGCACAAGGGATCGCCTACGGCGCTATTGTTGGTCTACGTGGCCGAGAACAGGATCTGGCGGTCATGGGATCACGTGCGATCGGGTTTTTAGGACTTGCACTGGGCTCTGAAGCATTGGCCATCGGCGCGATCTCGTGGGTTTTCGCCGACGACGGCAGACCCACATGGCTCAGGCTAAGCATCGCCCTAGGGCTGGCCACCGTCGCCAATGTTGGTACCTATGCAGTGGTGCGGGGATTGTGAAAGTCGACTCATTTCTCAAGGGCCGCTGCCCGAATCAGCTAATTCTCAAAGGATAGACAACCGAATGGCAAACTCTTCGTATCTCCATGTAGCAGTAATCGGCGGCGGTCCCGGCGGATATGCCGCCGCATTTCTGGCTGCCGACCTGGGCATGAAAGTTACGCTGATCGATCCGGAAGTAAACCCCGGCGGCGTCTGCCTCTATCGCGGCTGCATTCCCTCGAAAGCGCTGCTGCACGTCGCCAAGTTGCTCGAAGAAGCTGAGCAGGCGAAGAACTGGGGCATCGAATTTGCCGAGCCTAAAGTTGACCTCAATAAGCTGCGGGGATGGAAAGAGGGAGTAGTCAAGAAGCTCACCGCCGGACTTGGGCAGATATCAAAAATGCGCTCGGTTCAATTCATCCAGGGAAAGGCGGCATTCGTTAATTCGACCACGCTGAAAGTAACGAAGAGCCAAACCGGCGGCGAAGAAAACCTGACCTTCGACCGCATCATCATTGCCACCGGATCGCGTCCCACGGTCGTTCCGAGCCTCAAACTCGACAGTCCGCGCCTCATGGATTCGACCGGCGCTCTCGATCTGCCCGACATCCCAAAAACGCTGCTGGTCATCGGCGGCGGCTACATCGGACTTGAACTGGGATCGGTATACGCCACGCCCGGCACCAAGGTGACTTGTGTAGAAATGATGTCCGGCTTGCTCCCCGGAGCCGACCGCGACCTCGTGCTTCCCCTGCATAAGCGCCTCGAAAAACTTTTCGCCGCGATCCTGCTGAACACCACCGTCAAATCGCTCAAGGACGAAAAGACCGGCATCCGCGTAACTCTCGATGGTCCGAACGTAAAAGAAAAAGAGCAGGTGTTCGACCGCGTGCTGATGTCGGTAGGCCGCCGTCCAAATTCCGAAATCCCCGGCCTCGACAAGACGAAAGTTAAAGTCAACGCAAAGGGGTTCATCGAAATCAACGGGCAGCGCCAAACCGCCGATCCCACTATCTACGCCATCGGAGACGTAGCCGGCGAGCCAATGCTCGCGCACAAAGCTATGCACGAAGGCCGCACCGCCGTCGAAGCCATTGCTGGTCACAAAGTTGCCTTCGAACCCAATGCCATTCCCGCTGTCGTGTTCACCGATCCCGAAATCGCATGGGCTGGACTCACCGAAACGCAGGCCAAAGAACAAGGACGCGAGATTGCCGTTGCAAAATTTCCGTGGGCCGCTTCTGGACGCGCCATCACGATCGACCGTCCCGAGGGATTGACCAAACTGCTCATCGACCCAAAGACAGAACGCGTGCTCGGTGTGGGCATTGTAGGAGCGGGCGCGGGCGAACTGATCGCTGAAGGCGTACTGGCCATCGAAATGTGCGCGCTGGCAGCCGACGTCGGCATGACCATCCACCCGCACCCCACCCTGTCAGAGACGATGATGGAATCCGCCGAAGTTTTCTACGGACAGGCCACCGACATCTATCGCCCGAAAAAGATAGCGGGGTAGCGCCGGAGAGCACAAGTTGCAATGAAAAAACTGGCGCTTATCCTTATCGTTTGCATTTCCCTTCCCGGCCTGACGCTGGCACCGCTTTTGGCTCAGTCGGCGACCAGCCTACTGCAAGGAAAAAGCCCAGCCCAGGCATCAACTCGCACAACCGCCGATCCACTGGGACGTGACACGCCCTCGGGAACTGTACTTGGATTCCTGCAAACTGCGCAGGAGGGAAATTATCAAGCGGCCGCCGACTACCTGCAATTGAGCACCCAG
>JBAVAA010000549.1:0-5794 GCA_049585515.1 Terriglobales bacterium
GCCACACCCCAAGCATTATCAATCGGTTGGCGGCTGGCCAGGCCGCGATTCCGATATATAGGCCCGCCAGCCGACCAGTTATACGTACACTGTTATAAGTACAATTGTACCACGACAAAGTGTTTCACGTGAAACATTGTACGTACATCAAGTCGAGTCCGCCCATTGGGTAAGAGCCCGCTCATCCCCAAGACGATCCTTTACGCTCATCACTTTAGGCCGAGTCAATATCCTCATGGTCCACAATAGATCGTCGAGGGAACTCCCAAATCCAAAGTGACTATCCACAAACGCCAGGTCCGGCGCCGGCAGGGTCGCGCGCCCCGAGATCAGCACCACAGGCACATCCGGCGCCACGTACTTGATCTCCTGAGCCAGCTTCGCTCCCGACATCAGCGGCATTTCATAGTCAAGCAATGCGAGATCGAAGTACGCTCTTTTGCAAAGCGCGAGAGCTTCGACAGGGTCGTTCTTCGCGATCACCCGAAACCCGCATTCTTCAAGAACGCTGGTCAGCAATCGGCTGGATTTTGGATTATCGTCTACGTAGAGTACGGTCGTCCGGTTCTCCATTTCAAACCTCCGTTCCTTTCCCGAAGAACGCAACCTGCCTATCCCGCTTGCGAAGGAAAGTAGTAGAGATTTGTAAATAATTTCGAAACAATTATTTGGAGGAACTGCCGGCCGTGGCTGTCATCGACTTTTGCCCAACGCTCAATTCATTTTCTGCCGGAGCCTCGCATGGCATCGTGAACTTGAAGACAGAGCCGGCGCCGGTGTTCGCCTCGACCCAGATCTTTCCGCCGCAGCGCTCGACGATCTTCTTGCAGATGGCCAGGCCAATCCCGTTGCCCGGATACTCCGTCCGAGTGTGCAGCCGCTGGAAGACTACAAAAACGTTTTCGGCGTGCTCCGGAGCGATGCCGATGCCGTTATCGCTCACGCTGAACGTCCAGTTCGAACCCGTCTTCTCCGCGCGTACGGAAATCTCCGGCGCTGCGTTCCCCCGGAACTTGATCGCGTTTCCAATCAGATTCTGTAATAGCTGCGTTATCTGCGAGCGTTCCGCCCATACCGTGGGCAACGCCTCGTAGGTCACCACGGCACCGCTCTCTTGCATTGCCGGTTCCATGCTCAGCATGACTTCCGCCATTGCGGCATCGCAATCGACGCGTCCAATAGTTGGAGCTTTCCGGCCTATCCGCGAAAAGGCGAGCAGATCCTGAATCAGGGTCTGCATGCGCAGCGCTCCCTCGCTGGCATAGCCAATGTACCTGTCGGCGTTCTCGTCGAGTTTTCCGCGATAGCGTTCGCGGAGCAGTTGGGTGTAGGCAGCCACCATGCGCAGCGGCTCCTGGAGGTCGTGCGAAGCGATATAGGCGAATTGTTCGAGCTCCGCATTGGAGTGGGCGAGCTCTTCGACTTTTCGCGCCAGGTTCCCCTCCGCCAAGCGGCGCAAGTGAAGCAGGTGTTTTTCGTGCAAGGCGCGGCGGATCGCTTCGGGCAGGCGGGCCAGTCCATCTTTTAAGACATAATCGGTTGCGCCCCGCTTGATGCACTCGACCGCGGTCACGTCTCCCAATGCGCCCGAAACCAGGATCAGCGGAATATCCAGTCCTGCGCGCAGCAACACTTCCAGCGCCTCCATGCCCTGCCATTGCGGCAGGTTGTAGTCGGCGAGCACTACGTCGGGAAGGCGCAATCGAAGCTGTTCTCGAAAAGCGGCTTCCGTTTGCACCACCACCGTCGAAACGCTAAAGCCGCCTTTACGCAGAGCGCGGGCCACGAGTTCCGCGTCCAGTTCTTTGTCTTCGACATGCAGAACTCGAAGTTCGCCCGGCTCGGGCAGGAGATTATTCGCGTCGGTCATGAGACTCTCCCGTCAACTGCCTGGAATTTTCCACCACCGGCGGCTGATTGATGACCAGCCAGTAGAGTCCAGCGCTCTTAACCGTCTGCCGGAATTTTCCGAAATCGACCGGCTTCTGGATATAGCTGTTGACCCCCAGGTGGTAGCTCGCGACCAGGTCGCGCTCTTCCTTCGACGAGGTCATGATGACCACCGGTATGGTCCGGGTGCGTGCGTCGCCCTTAACCTGTTTGAGGACTTCCATGCCGTCGACCTTGGGCAGTTTCAAATCCAGCAGCACCAACTTCGGCGGATGATCGAACGAGCGATGCCCGAACGCCTCGCGGCAGAAAAGAAAGTCCAGCGCCTCCTCGCCGTCGCGCGCGACATAGATGTTGTTGGCCAGCTTTTCGCGCTGTAGAGCGTGCAGCGCAAGATCCATATCGTCTTCATTGTCTTCCACCAGCAGTATGTCCGGTTCCGCTAAGTTCATGGTTGTCCTCCAGATCGTCCTCCAGCCGTGGCGCCATTGGCTTTCATCTCCGCTTGTTTTCCCGCGCCGAGAGTGAAATAGAAAGCTGCGCCTTTATCGATTTCTCCCTCCGCCCACACTCGCCCCCCATGCTTCTGAACGATCCGCTGCACCGTCGCCAGGCCGATGCCCGTGCCTTCGAAATCCTGTGCATGATGAAGTCGTTGGAACACTCCGAACAATTTGTCCACGTATTTCATGCTGAACCCGACGCCGTTATCGCGAACCATAAAGACCTGTTGCCCCTGTTCTTCTTTTTGGCTGACTTCGATGACGGTACGAGGGCGGGTACGGGTGAACTTGAGCGCATTGGCCAGCAGATTTTGAAAGACCTGCTTCACCAGCACCGCATCGCACTCCACCGCGGGCAGGTCGGCGATCAACCATTCGACATTTCGCCCTTCGCAGTCGGAGTGCAGAATCGATAAGACCTCCCTGACCACTGGTGTCAACTTCGTGGGCTGCCGCCGCAGTGCATGGCGGCCAACACGCGCCAGATTCAACAGTTCATCCACCAGCAGCCCCATCTTTTGTGTCCCTGCCTGGATGCGATCGAGGTAGTGCCGGGCGGATGGATCGAGCGTCGAGCCGAACTCCTCCAACAGCATCTGAGAGAAGCCGCTGATGTGCCGCAAGGGCGCCCGCAGGTCGTGCGACACCGAGTAGCTGAACGCTTCCAGTTCTTTGTTGGCGTCTTCGAGCTGCGCGGTACGCTCGATCACGCGGAGTTCGAGCTCCTCATTGAGTCTTCGGATTTCCCGCTCATCGGCTCTGCTCTGGGTAATGTCGCGGAAGGCCGCCACTCCACCGCGTACCACACCGTGCTTGTCTTTCAGGGGGGCGGCGCTGATTTCAATCCAGATGCCCGCGACCAGTTTCCGATTGCGCACAAACATCTCGGTATGGCTCAACTCCCCATGAATGGCGCGCACCAGAGGAAGCTGGCCGGGAGGGAAAGATGTCACCGTATCGTTCAGAAAAAAGCCGTAATGCTCACTCCACTCTGCGGTGGGACGCTCGGTCGCACCCATGCCCAGGAGCTTTTCCGCTGCCGTGTTCCAGATCACCAACTTTCCCTGTTCGTCAGCGGCGGCCAACCCCTCGGCCATGCTGTCGAGCACGGATTGCAGCATGAGGGCCTGATTTTCAAGCGCTTGCCGCGAGCGAGCCAATTCCTCGGCCTGCCGGGCCAGTTCCTCGGCCTGGCCGGCCAGAGCAGCCTCCGCCCGTTTGCGTTCGCTAATGTCGCGCGCAATCTTGGACGCGCCAACAATCGCTCCGGTGTTGTCCCGGATCGGCGAAATTGTCACCGATACGTCAATCCTTCTGCCATCCCTCCGCACTCGTATCGTTTCAAAATGCTCAACGCTCTCGCCTCGACCAATTCGCGCCAGGATGTCGCGTTCCTCATTCCCGCGCTCCGCCGGAATGAGCATCTGCATCGATTTGCCCAGGGCATCTGACGACGAGTATCCGAACACTTTCTCGGCGCCGCGATTCCAGGCGGTGATCGTTCCATCGAGGGTCTTGCCGATAATGGCATCGTCGGAAGACTCGACCACGGCCGCCAGCCGCTCGCGCACTTCTTCCGCGCGCTTGCGCTCGGTAATATCCGCGCGGATAGCCATGTATTGGCGCGGTTTGCCTTCGGACGTGAGGAAGGGGACGATGGTGGTGTCCACCCAATAGTTCGAGCCGTCTTTGGCGCGGTTTTTAATTTCGGCATGCCAGACACTCCCATTGGCGATGGTGTGATACATACGCTGGAAAAAGTCTTTCGCGTGGTGGCCGGAGTTGAGGATGCGGTGGTTCTGGCCGATCAGTTCCTCCCTGGAATATTGGCTGATGGCGCAGAACTTTTCGTTGACGTATGTAATTGTGCCTTGCACGTCGGTGATCGCCACGATGGCGTGCTGATCCAAGGCGAATTTCTGGTCGGCCAGTTCTCTCAGCGCAGCCTCGCTGGCGGTAGGGCTTTCCTTCAGTGTCATGACTCCAGCGAGGCCTCTCAGGGAAGTCATCGGCGATGCAGGTGCTGTTATGAGCGAAGAGGCGGGTTACTTAGGTGATGGGCGAAGGGACAGGGGATGGTTGAGGGAGTTCTATCGCATTTGCCGGACGCCTCGACAGGCGGCAGAAAAAATACTTTCACAGCCATCTCACCTCAGCGGCCAGACAGTTTGGCGAAAAAGTCGTTTTTGCCAGCTGAGATTCCCCCAGCGGCTGGAAGCCGCTATTGAATGGACGGCACTTACGGCACGAGTGGAACTCGTGCCCTTCCCTCTAAGGGCCGATTCCGGAGTTTTTCCGCAAACTGTAAAAGCCGCGCCTGAAAACAAGCTACTTATTGCAGCGGTAAACGCCGCGCCACCAAAAATCAAAGCCATCGCCAACTTTTGTGGCACAGTGCCGACTCTTTCCGCAAGCTGTCGAGCTTTTAGACGCCGGCCGCTTGTGTGGCCTCGGCGGTTGCTGCGCTCTCCAATTGCGTCCTCAATTTCTTCACCAGGTCATGGACGGATTGCAGCTTTTCGAACGCCGCCGTCGGAAGGCTGGGGGTTTCAAGAGCGAGTTCGGTGGAGAGCAGCAAGGCCGTGACGGTGCCATTTAATTCGCTGCCGATGGCCTCGAGCGCGGCACGGCGCGCCCGAACTTCCTCGCGCTGGCCGCGCTGCAGGGCCGACCGCACCTCGCGGACCATGCGCTCCATTCCGCTGATCCCTAGATTGATCGGTACGGGGATGGCCGTGCACAAATGTTCGAAGATGTTTGCCGCTTCCTGCGATTCGGTTTCGAGCAGGTATTGATCGAGAACCACAACCTGATAACACTCGGCTCGCAAGAGTGTGGTGGCCAGCGCCAGACTTTCTGCCACTCTGATCTCTTCACCTGTCGCCCCATGCAAAGCCGTGGAACACTCGCCGGCCCGCTCACTCGGCGTTACTAGGAGGATCATGCTGAATCCTCAGGCAACTTCCGGGCCAATCGCGGTTCGTTCAAAATGAGTGAGTTGTGCCGTGGGACTCTTCACTACCGTCCCATTCTGGTCGCGATCTCGTTTTAACCCCGGTTTCGGAACGAAAAAATTGGTATTGGTAATTTGTAATCGGTAATTTGAACCCGAAACCGCTTGTCCCGCAGTTAGAATTACAAATCACAATTCCCAATCACGAATTCCGGTAGTGGTTCGTTTTGAAGGGCACGTTCCCCCAGTGGCTGAAGCCGCTATTTATTCTGCGCCAGTTGCGGCACGGCTGAAGCCGTGCCCTTTCAAAACAAGTTCAAACTGATCCACTACTCAAATTGCCCATCACAAATTCCTCGCCTCGTATTCCTTTAGCTTGCGGTATAGCGTCGTTTTTCCAATGCCCAGCAGCCGCGCGGCCAGCATCTTGTCTCCGTTGACCTGGGTG
>JBAVAA010000550.1:0-3777 GCA_049585515.1 Terriglobales bacterium
GTGCGGAGAGGCGTGGACGCACCCTCCGCCGCTGCCGTTATAATGAAAAGATTCAATCATTTGGGAGAAGCACACGAGTGCCGACGGACATGAAATCCACGATTAATTTGCCCAAGACCGGCTTCCCCATGAAAGCCGGGCTGCCTCAAAACGAGCCCAAATTGCTGGAGCGCTGGGAGCAGATGGGCCTCTATGAGCGCATTCGCCAGGCTCGCAAAGGCAAGGAAGAATACGTACTGCACGACGGACCACCGTACACCAGCGGACCCATACACCTGGGCACGGCGATGAATAAGTGCCTCAAGGATTTCATCGTCAAATCGAAAACCATGTCGGGCTTCGACGCGCCCTACGTGCCCGGCTGGGACTGCCACGGCCTGCCGATCGAAATCAAGGTCGACAAGGAACTCGGCGGCAAGAAGCTGGAGATGAATCCGCTGGACGTCCGCGCGGAATGCCGCAAGTACGCGCAGAAGTTTCTCGATCTACAGCGGCAACAATTCAAGCGCATCGGCGTCCTTGGGCGCTTTGACCGGCCGTATGCCACGATGACGCCGCAGTACGAATCGGTGGTGCTCGAGACTTTTTTCTCTTTTTATGAAAATGGATTCGTGTACAAGGGCCTGCGCGCCGTTTACTGGTGCATGCACGATGAGACTGCGCTCGCAGAAGCCGAGGTCGAATACGAAAACCACACTAGTTCGACGGTCTGGGTGAAATATGCGCTGCTTGACGATCCGGCGACTATCGACGCCGCGCTTGCCGGCAAGAAAGTTTTCACCATCATCTGGACCACCACTCCCTGGACGCTGCCCGCGTCTATGGCGGTCGCTTTCCATCCCGACGAAGAATACGTGGCACTCGAATCCGGCGGCGAGGTTTATATCGTCGCCTCCAAGCTGGCTAAAGATGCTGCCGAGAAATGCGGCCTGGCCCATTCGCGCGAACTGGCTCACTTTCCCGGACGAAAGCTTGAGCGCCTTTACTTCCAGCACCCGTTTCTCGACCGTAAGATTCTTGGTGTGCTTGCCGACTACGTGACCATGGACACCGGGACCGGCGTCGTCCACACGGCGCCTTCGCACGGCGCGGAAGACTTCGCGACCGGGGTGAAGTATGGCTTGGATGCGACCAGCAATGTCGATGAAAAAGGCATCCTGCGAAATGGACTGCCAGAATACAAGGGCAAGCGCGTTTGGGACGCCAATCAGCCCATCATCGACCTGGTCAAGAGTCGCGGCGCTCTGCTGCATACGGAAAAAACCGAACATTCTTATCCGCATTGCTGGCGCTGTCACAATCCGGTCATCTTCCGGGCCACTGAGCAGTGGTTCATTTCGATGGAAACGCCGATGCCGGGCGGCGCGGGAAAAGACGACACGCTGCGTTCGCGCACGCTCAGCGAGATCCAGAACGTCAAATGGGATCCGACTTGGGGCGAAGAGCGCATGTCAAATATGATCGCGACCCGTCCCGACTGGTGTATTTCGCGGCAGCGTGTTTGGGGCGTCCCGATCGCGGTCTTTCTCTGCGAAGGTTGCGGCAAGCCGCTCAACGACCATGCTATCAACCGGAAAGTTGTCGAAATGTTTGCGCGCTTGGGGGCGGATGCCTGGTTTACTTCCGAAACGGACACCATCGTGCCAGCTGGATTGAAGTGCCCGCATTGCGGCGGTGCGAGGTTTGGGAAAGAATTTGACATTTTTGACGTGTGGCTCGAATCGGGCGCGAGCTACCTTGCTCTGATCGGGGATGAACCCGCTTATCCCTGGCCTTCCGATCTCTACTTGGAAGGCGGCGATCAGTACCGCGGATGGTTTCAGTCATCTCTGCTTTGCGGCATGGGTACACGCGCCACGCCGCCCTATCGCGGAGTTGTGACTCCGGGGTGGACGCTCGATGAAAAAGGCCAAGCCATGTCGAAGTCGCGCGGCAACGACGTGGACCCGGTGGACATTGCCAGCCGGCTTGGCGGAGAAATCGTGCGACTGTGGACTGCATCGGTGGATTTCCGGGAAGATGTCGTCGGCTCAGAAGGCTTGATGCAGCGGGTCGCCGAGAATTACCGGGAGATACGAAACAAACTGTTTAAGAACGCGCTTGGCAATCTCTACGATTTCGATCCGCGGACAAACGCTGTTCCGTTCGAAAAACTCGAAGCGCTCGACCAATACATGCTGCGGCAGGCATGGGCTCTGTCCCTTGACGTTCGCAACGGATACGACGAGTTTGCGTTCCACAGGATTTATCATCGCGTCAACCACTTTTGCGTGGTCGATCTCAGCGCCTTCTACTTCGATGTCATCAAGGACCGGCTATACACATATGCGCCCAACTCGCCCGGCCGCCGCTCGGCCCAGACGGCGATTTGGCGCATCTGTGAGGCGATGGTGCGTCTGCTGGCGCCGATTTTGAGCTTTACCTGTGAAGAAGTGTGGCAGTACCTGCCGAAGACGGCGGACCGTCCCGAGAGTGTTCATCTCGCGGAATTTCCGACGGCCGCGGATGTGCTAGGAGGCGCTTCGATTCCGCTGGAGGATCCGCAACAACAGAAGGATTGGAGTACGCTGCTCGCGGTGCGCGAGCAGGTGATGAAGGCGCTCGAGGAAGAACGCAACAGCAAGCGGATTGGCAAGGGTCTGGAAGCGCAATTGACGATCACTGCGGCCGATCCTGTCTATGGAGTGCTCGCACGCTATCAGAACCAGCTTCGTTACATCTTCATCGTCTCCGCCGTGAGGGTGGTCGAAGGTTCAGGCAACGGCTCGGGCAGCGTGCATATCGAGGTCAAGAAAGCCGAGGGCGCGAAGTGCGAGCGCTGCTGGAATTTTTCCATCCATGTGGGCGAGGACAAAAACTATCCTACGGTCTGCGAACGCTGCAGTGCGGCGCTCAAAGAAATTGGCGGCGCGTGACCAGGGGCTCCTCAAAACGCGATAAGCTAAGAATCCATGATTGTCGTGCTGAGCGAAGCAAAGGATCTGGCAAAGAACAGCTCCTTCGCTTCGCTCAGGATGATAATTTAAGGTATAAGCATCGGGCGATTTACCGGACTCCCCATTTAAGAGAAGAATATCTGTCCCAGTCATGCGCAAATATCATTTTCTGATCGCGTTGTTGGTTATCGCTTTGGATCGTTTCACCAAGTGGATGGTCGCCCGCCGGCTCTCTCTGCACGACGGTATCACGGTCATCCCCGGATTTTTCCGCATCATCCACACTGAGAATCCGGGAGCCGCGTTCGGCATCTTCGCGGATTCTCCTTCGGAATGGAAAGTCGGATTGCTGATTGTGTTTTCGGTAATCGCGCTGCTGATCGTCTGCGCTCTGCTCTGGAAGAACAGCCATAGTCTGACCTCCACTGGAATCGGACTGTCGTTGATCCTGGGGGGAGCGGTCGGCAATCTGTGGGACCGGCTCGTCAGCCGCCACGTGGTGGATTTTCTTCTCTTCTATATAGGCCCACATCAGTGGCCTGCCTTCAATGTCGCCGACAGTGCCATTGTGATGGGAGCGGGACTGCTTGTCTTTGAGATTGTGTTTACGAAGGCGCCCACCCAACAATCGGCATAAGCGCTGCCGCTCGCTAACTATCTTTGCGGTAGAGCAGGTCGCGCATCGCTCGTCTTCGAGCTTCATTTGCTTCCATCAGAGATTTGCGTTCATCGGCATCCATGGACCGGTCGGTTACGGGACCGGCAGGCTCGGGTGCGCTGCACGCCGGACAGCGGTTGGCAAAGCCGGGTTTGTCCGGCTTCAGTTCAAACTCTTCTGAGC
>JBAVAA010000551.1:0-11127 GCA_049585515.1 Terriglobales bacterium
TACGGCTATAAACAGAAAAACGAAGACGGTCAGTGCGAGAGTTAACGCCATTTTTAAACCTTGTTCTCAGTTGTCAGTTGTCAGTTCTCAGTAAAACCGTTAACCATAGATTTAGGCTCTTGCTGACAACTGATAACTGACAACTGATAACTGACAACTGATAACTGACAACTGAGAACTGACAACTGAGAACTGACAACTCATACCTCGATCCTGATAATTCTGCGAATCACGAAATAGCCTAACGTTTGTAACGTTATGCCTCCTACGATTAAAGCGTGTCCCAGCGGGTCGGTGAAAAGCGGCTGAATGAAGCCTTTGTTCAGAATCAACATTACGACCACGACCGTCGGGGGCAGGGCCATCAGCAGCATCATGGTTAGGCGGCCTTGCGCGGTGTGAACCCGGACCTGACGCAAAATCTTGAAGCGCTCGCGGATTACGTAGGATAGGTTGTCCAGGATTTCGGCCAGGTTGCCGCCGGTTTCGCGCTGCAACATCACCGCGGTCACGAAAAACTTGACGTCGACCAGAGGAACGCGATCAGCCAGGTTGAGCAGGGCGTCGCGCACGGGGAGTCCGAATTTCTGTTCTTCGTAGAGCTGGCGGAATTCTCCGGCGACCGGTTCGGAGACTTCGTTGGCGATCATTTCCAGGGCGGTGGTAAAGGCGTGGCCGGCACGCACGGCGCGGGCCAGGGTATCGATGGCCTCGGGAAAATTCTCCTCGAATTGCGCGAATCGTTTGGTGCGCATGTGCGAGGCGTAGGCGTAGGGGACAAAAAAGCCGAGTACGGCTCCGGCCCAGGCGAAAAGTATGTTGCCGCCGGCAAAGAAGGCGAAGGCGGCGAGGACCACGGTCGACACTCCGCAGAGCATCAGAAAGTTTCCGGCGCGCACATCGACATTGCCTTGCGCCAGGACTTTTTGCAGAGCGGAGACGCGTTCGGACCGGCGCAGAAGGGTGTCGAACGCCGGGATACGGCTGAGCAATTCGTCGCGCAGAAGTGCAGCGTCGGGCGCGGCCTGTTCTGAAGGTTTCTGGCCGGCGGAGAGGCGTTCACGAAGAACCCGGGCCTGGGCCTTGCGCTGATCGAGCAAAGACATGGTCACAAAAATCGCCAGCGTGACCACAACGAACACCAGCAAGGCGATAACGAACTGCATGCGGCTAGACCTCCATCCGGGACTCGAAGAGAGCGGGTGCGAGGCGGCAGCCGGCGGTGGCGAGGCGCTCGGCGAATTGGGGCGGGCGGCCGGTGGCACGGAAGACGCCGCGCACCTTTCCACTTTCGTCGATGCCGCTGCGATCAAAAGTGAAAACGTCCTGCAGCGTGATCATGTCTCCTTCCATGCCGGTGACCTCGGAAACGGTGATCACTTTGCGCGATCCATCGGAGAGACGCGCGACCTGGACGACGGCATGGACGGCGTTCGCGATCTGATGGCGAATTGCGCGCTCAGGAATATTGAGGTTGGCCATGGAAACCATGTTTTCCACGCGGGCCAGGGCGTCGCGCGGCGAGTTGGCGTGGACGGTGGTGAGCGAACCTTCGTGGCCGGTATTCATGGCCTGGAGCATGTCAAAGGCTTCCTCACCGCGCACCTCGCCGACCACGATGCGGTCGGGACGCATACGGAGGCTGTTGATGACGAGCTGGCGCATGCGCACCGAGCCTTTGCCTTCAATGTTTGGCGGACGGGTTTCTAGGCGGACTACATGTTCTTGCTTGAGCTGCAATTCGGCGGCGTCTTCGATGGTGACGATGCGCTCGGAGTTGGGGATGTATCCGGAGAGGACGTTGAGGACGGTGGTTTTGCCGGCGCCGGTTCCTCCCGAGATGATCAGGTTGAGGCGTCCCTTGACCATGGCGGAGAGTAGTTCGAGCATCTGCGAGGTCAGGGTCTTGTTGTCGATCATGTTGCGGGCGGTCACTGGATCGCGTCCGAAGCGGCGGATGGAGAGGCAAGCGCCGTCGAGGGCCAGCGGCGGAATGATGGCGTTGACGCGGGAACCATCCTGCAGGCGGGCGTCGACCATGGGCGAAGACTCATCGACGCGGCGGCCGATGCGGGAGACGATGCGGTCGATGATCTGCATCAAGTGCTGATTGTCTTTGAACGACAAGATGGTTTTTTCAAGCTTTCCGCTGCGTTCGACGTAGACGCGGTCGAAGCGGTTGACCAGAATGTCGGAGATGGTGGGATCTTTGAGCAGCGGTTCGAGCGGGCCAAGTCCGAAGATTTCGTCGAGAATTTCGCGGGAGAGCTGTTCGCGCTCGGCGAAGCTGAGCGGGACGGCTTCGCTGTTCACCGAACTGCGGATGAGGACGAGAACTTCCTCGCGGGCGGAATCTCCGCTGGTGCGGCCGAGTTTTTCGAGATCGAGGCGGTCGAGAATCTTGCGATGCAGGTCGGCTTTGACCTGCTGGTAGTCGCCGCGCTCGAAGGCTTGCAGATTGGCCATAATTTTATTGAATCATTGAATCATTGAGGCATTGAGCCATTGATCATCGGGTCAATGAATCAATACCCCGACGATTCAATGCCTTAAAGAATTACTAGACTGTTTTAAACAACGACCAGGCGGCGCGCTTCACGTCTAAATCGTCCTTGGTTAAATGTTGAGCCAGCCCTGAAATGGAGCGGGCAAATTCCGTGTTTCCCTGTTGCACCAGAGGGACGCCGCGATCGATCGCGGTGGAGACCGCGAAGTATTGATTGGGAATTCGCCAGAGCACCGGGGCTCCGATGGCGGCTTCGGTTTGCGCTTCATCGAAGCCAACCACTTTTCGATAGCGGTTCAGCACCAGGGCAAAGCGGTCGCGCGAGCCGCTTTCGCCGAGATACTGGGCGACCCTGCCAGCGCTCCATAAGGAGGCGACATCGGCGTGGGCGACGAGCAGAACTTTTTCCGACAAGTTGCTGACTAAGCGTGTGGCGCTGTCGAGCCGGGACGAAGCGTCGACGACAATGTAGTGAAACAGGCCAACCATGGTGTCGAGCAGACGGGCAAAATCGGAGGCCGAAGGCTCGACCGCGCTGGGAGTCATAGCGCCCGCCAACACCTGCAGGCCGCGATCGGTGCGGGCCATGAAGCTGTCGAGCAGGGACGAGTCCAGACGGTGCAGGTTGGTGATGGCGTCCGAGACGGTGAAAGATGGCTTCAGATTGAGATGCAGGGCGCAGTGGCCGAGCGGCGCCACATCGACCAGGGCGGTGCTGTGGTGAATCGATTGCAGGGCGAGGGCGAGGTTGACGGCGACGGTGGTCGCGCCGCTGCCGCCCTTGGCGTTCACGATGGTGAACACCTTGCCTCGGGAGCTTTCGCGGCCGGGCTTGCGGCGAGTTGTGGTGAGGCGGACGAAGGCCTCCAGCAGATCGGTGGTGGTGGTGGGCCGCTCGATGTATTCGCGGACTCCAGCGCGCATGGCGCTGACAATCAACTGCGGTTGGGTCATGGGGCCGATGGCGAACAGGGCCGCATCGGGAATCTCTTGATGAAGCAACTCGATCGCCCGCAGCGTCGAGGATAGATCATTGGTTGCGATATCCACCAGAACTACGTCGGGAGCGAAGGCGCGAGTCTTGCGGATGGCCGGATCGTTGGAGGCCGGAGGCATGGTCGCGTTGGTGCAGACCGTGCGGGCCACACTGGTGCCATCCACCAGAACCTGCAGCACCGCGCGTTGGTCATTGTCGGTCGAGAAAATGGCTACGGACAATTCCGGCATGACCCCTCTCCCTGAATGCATTGAATCATTGAATCATTTAGACATTGAATCATTGAAAATCTTGGTCGGCTCTTAATGATTCAATACCTCAATGGCTCAATAGTTCAATGTCTCTACTTCTTGCTGTCGAACTTGCTTTTATCCAAGTACTTTTCCGGCCCCACCGGGCCGGTCGGCGTCTGGACCCCGGGGGAAATCCGGCGCACGGTGCACAACACCATCAATTCCGAATTGCTCTTTTGATCGCTCTTGCTCTTGAAAAAATTGCCGATGATCGGGATATCGCCCAGCCAGGGAATCCGGTTTCCAAGATTAGTCACCCGGTTGTCCATCAGGCCGGCGATGACGAAGCTCTGGCCATCCTGGAGTTCGAATTCTGTATCCGCCTTGCGGGTGCTGATGGCGGGGATGGTGGTTCCCGAAACCGTGACCGCGTCCGAGAAATCGAGCGTGCTTACTTCGGGGGCAACGCGCAGGTGGATGTTGCCGTTCGGCTGGATCACCGGGGTGAATTTCAGGCGCACGCCAAACTCGCGAACCTGAACGGTGACGGTGGAGATTCCACCGGCGCCAGGCTGGACTACCGGGAAGGGAAATTCTCCTCCGGCGAGGAAACTGGCTTCCTTGCCGTTGACTGCGACGAGGTTGGGCTCGGCGAGAATCTGCAAGAGATTGCGAGATTGAAGAGCCTGGATCACGGCTCCCAGATGGACCTGAGGGTTAAAGAAAAACAAATTGAGTAAGTTCGATACGGTCGTCGTAGTTGAAGCGGTACCCGTACCGTTGGGACTCACCGTATTGGTGATGGGTGAGAGGGTAAGCCCGCCGAACTGGCCTGTGGTCGTCGTGCCGATGGTATTTCCGGAGCCGGTCGAAAGCAGATTGAAGCCGGTTTGGGTGAGGGCGCTGCGATCCACTTCCGCGAACTTGACTTCCAGAAGCACTTCTTCCGCGCCTACGGGGCCAAAGGTAAGAACGTTCACGACATTCTTGGAGTATGCGGAAGCCAGCGCGCCCGCATGTTTGGCTACGTCTTCGGTGGTTACGTGACCGGAGAGAACAATGGCGGAGCGCGACGGCGAAACGTTGATCTGCTCATCGGGGAAAAGATGATGCATCTCTTCGGATGCTGCGGTGATATCGACGTCGACGCGAAGATCGAAGCTGCGCGAGCGTTCCAATTCATCCCAGATCAGCAGGGAAACTTCGCCCGGAGCCAGTCCATTGACCAGGACCTGGGTTGGCGTGACGACCAGCGCATCGGCCACGGTGGGATCGGTTACCGACACGCGCTTCAGTCTCTCGGTGGTGTTAATCAGCAGGGACTTACCCACCATTACCCGCAGAGGAGCGGCGCCGGTATCGCTCTGGCCGGTGGCTGGGGCGGGGATTGGGGCCGGTTGTGCGGCCGCGTTATTCTGGCTTGGTGAAAGAGCGCTCGAAGAAGAAGTGTTCTCAGAAGAAGATGAAGTGGCGGGCCGGGCTTCGACCGGATTGCCTTTGATGAGATTGCCTTCGGGAGGATTGCCGTCGGGAAGCGGAGTGCCTGCGAACATAGTGGCCGCACCGAGAATTAAGACGGATGCGACCCGCATGGGCGATTTCATAAAACCCGACCTCAAATTGGACTTCGGCTTGGACTTCGGCGAGGCTGCACGAGCAAATCCATCGAGGCACTGGGGGAACGCGACTCGTCGCGGTATTGCCCACCTATTTGTTGTCTTCAAACTTGGTCTCATCCCGTTTACTGCCGCGGATCATTTCTACCTGATAAGGTGCCGGCGGAGCCACCGGCTTTTTCGCCGCTACTGTGTGGAGCTTGGGTTTAGCCTCGACCGCCACGGGCTTGATTCCGGGATACACGGAGCTTGCCCGGGTCGCGTCGATGCTTCCCTGTTTCGTGTCCACTGGATTCCGTAACGAAAGCTGAATCCGCCCTTCCTGCGAAACCAGCGCGACTTTCTGCGCGTCGTCCGGAGAAACTGCGAGGGTAATTACCGGTGCGGTCTGGGCGTCGGCGGTAACGTTGCGGTCCAAACTCTTGCCTACCGCCAAGACCAAAACGTTTTCCAGGACGGTGGTGGTTTGACGTTCGTTGCCGCTGCCTTCATTGCCGGTGGCGAGAACGTCCACGTGCGTGCCGGGCTGCACGAAGCCGGCCACCGAAACCACGTCGTTGACGCGCACGGAAACGGCGCGCATTCCCTGCGGGATCATTGAGGGCAGGCCTGCACCGGCATTGAGCGCGGCGAGTTTGCTGGGAAGAATAAATTCACCCTTGCTTACCGGCAGAATTGCGCCGCGGCCGAGAATCTTCGACGTTCCGGAAAATGCGCCGGCGGGGATGGCGGCTTGCGGAAGATTGATGACGCGCAGATCCTTCGCTTCCACTTTCATTCCTACGGGAATGTCCTCGGCAGCCACCACGACCGGAACTCCGGCCGCACTGGTGTTGGCGTCCGCAAACTGCCGCAACCGGCCGTAAACGGTAAAGCTGACGAGCAGGCCGACCGCCAGCGCCAGGCCCCCGATCATCAGCAAACGGCTTCGATTCATTCCTATCCTCTCAAGACAATACCGGACTAAAATTTCATTACCACGCGGGATCGTGGCCACGCTGGAGGCCAGTCCCGCGCCGATCATGTGCTTGATAACAGATTCCTCTAATTGCTGCCGACCGAGCTCGCCACCTGCGAAAACACGTTGTTGGCGTTGCCGCCAATTAGTTTAACGGTGCCAATCACGATCACCAGAATTACGGCCAGCATCACGGCATATTCCGCGATGTCCTGCCCTTCCTCATTACGCCACAAGAGTCTAGCTAAATCTATCATTTGGGGCTCCTTAGCAGGCTGCAGGAAAGCATCTTCTGCAGCGCCGTCTTACCTCAGCGGCTTAAAGCCGCGTCCGAAAATAAGCCGCTTATCGCAGCGGTAAACCGCCGCGCCACCCAAAAGCAAAGGTACATCGAGTTTTTCGGCAGCCTGTTAGAGCTTCACGCCGGAAGCTCCCCATACGCGGGACCGGTATTGGGAACCAATCCTTATGCGTATTGGCCTTAGTTTCGCAGATTTGGGAGGCTCTGGGGAACATTTTTTCAGGTTCTTACTTACTAATGGGTTTGAGGAGAGTTTTGCCACTGTTGGCGGCTGGGGCTTCCGCAACAGAACGATTGCCTTGGAGTCGCTAAATACAACATGCCACTCGGGATCAAGGAGAAGAGCCTGGGCCAGTGCGCAGGAGGGGGGGATGAGTACCACGTCGACCTTCCAGCCGTCTAGAACCTCTCGCCAGCCGGTTCGGAGGTCTGGCACGATCCTAATCGACTGGCGCACTAAGTCGCCAAACAGGTCCGCGCGTCCGTCCACGAATACGCGGTATTCCGGATAAAGCTTCCAGATTGTATAACCTCCCCAGTCGTAGTAAACGAAGAGTTTCTGAGGATAGTCACCCGACTTCAAAAAGGCTACGGCTTTTGCGGGAAACTGCTCGGCCTCTCGGGCATCCTGGGTCTGGGCTAGACTGACCCACCGCACCAGCGCAAACGCTGCCATCAGGATGACAACAGCGACGTTGAAAAGAGGCCGCAACCGTGATGAGGTGGGTGCCCCACGTCTCGCGCTTTTCGAGACGTGGGAGATTTGGACGGGGTTCCCACTAATGACGGGCAGAGCTGCGGCGAGCACGGGTGTTGCGACCAAGACGAAAATCGGGATGTGGCGAACCGCGTCCAGAGCGGCGAAACCGGTGGCCAGTAGGGGTAGGATCACGCGTCCGCGGGGACGCGCCCATGAAGCGGCGAACGCAGAAAGGAGCAGCAGCCATACGAGCAACAACGGGCGATAGAGCCATTCGTGAAAATCCGGCGAGTGCCATTCGCCGATGAGCGACCGCATTCCGGAAGAGAATAGAGTGTCGAACGGATAACGATAAAGCTGTGCGCCGCTGGGGTTGAGAGGCACGAGGGCCAAACAAACCAACAGGAGCAGCAACACGCGCACAACAATGGGCCGCGCGTGCTGCCAGGGAGTGTCGCCGGTGGCCGTCTCGATGATCAGCCCGGCGCCATAGGCCAATAGGAGCACGAGGGCGAGCGCGAATCCGGCATGCAGGTTGAGCCAGAGGAGAAGCAGCGGGGGGATCCAAGGCAATCGGCGTGGGCAATGCTCGCCACTCTCGATTAACCACAGAAGCAGACTGGCCAGGGCGAAGGTGAACATCTGCGGCCGCACGCCCCATGAGGGGGCCGCGGCTAACGCGCCCAGCGCCGTCGCTGCGGCCGCCCAGTAGCTTTTCGCTCCGTTGGCCAGACAGCGCAGATACAGCAGCATGAAGCCGGCGGTGGTGACGATCGCCGAGAAGACGATGAGCGCGGCTGCGCCGCCGTGCTTCCATAGTTCGTAAAACACGACGTCGGAGAGCCACTCATGCGGCACCCAAGGATGTCCGGCGCGCGTGAAAGAAAACGGGTCGGTGTGAGGAACGTGGCCGGTTTCGACGATCCACTGGCCGGTTCGCAGGTGCCACCCGAGGTCAGGGTCGACCGCGTTGCGTGCCGTCATTGCCAGCAATCCGAATAGCAGGACTCCAGAGAAAAACACACGTCCTGTGTAGCGAGGAATCCCGGACGCCACCATTGCATGGCATTATAGAGCTGGATCGTCTATAAAAACTCCTGATGAATTCGAGGGGCCAACAGCGGAAGTTTCTTGTCGCGGCTTTCTTGCTGGCGATGACGATCTGCAATGTTATGCTTGTGGTCCGATTGCTGCCGTCGCTGCGTAATGGATTCCAGGATTTCACCATCTTTTACACCGGTGCTCGCCTCATCCGAAACGGGCAGGCTTCCGCCCTGTATGATCTGGCCGCACAATATCGGATCCAACTCACATTTGCGCATGTCCAAATCAGGCAGGGGCCGCTTCCTTTCAACCACCCGCCGTTTGAAGCGCTTCTGTTTGTCCCTTTCACGCTGCTGGATTATTGGCCGGCCTATCTGCTCTGGACCGCGCTCAACTTGATCATGCTGGCCGTGAGCGTAACCGTTCTGAGCAGACACTTTCGGCAGCTCGACGGTGTTCCTTCAGTCGTCTTGGGCCTTGCGGCCACCGCATTCTTCCCTGTGGCAATCGGCATCATTCAAGGGCAAGACTTGGTTCTCCTGCTGCTCCTCTTTGTGCTCGCGGTCATCTGTCTCGATAAAGGGAGTGACGCGGTGGCGGGTGCGCTTTTGGCTGGAGGTCTGTTTCGGCCTCAACTGGTCGTGCCTTTGGCTCTTCTCCTCGCGATTCGGCGCTGGCGCGTGCTCATCGGCTTTGCACCCGTCGCGCTTTTTCTGGTGGGCGTCTCGGTGGCGATCATGGGGTGGCGCGGTCCTCTGGACTATGTGCGCTTCGTTCTTCACCTGGAAGGAACAGCGGCCCGCGCTTTTGGCCCAGAGGCTGTGCCGAATATCCGGGGACTAGTAAGCGAGATGCCCGGACTCAGCGCCTCACGCCTGTGGACCGGCATGCTCATCCTCACCTTGTCGCTGGTTGTGTTCTTCGTGGCGCTGCGCCGCATCCGTAACGGGTCTGACTCCATTATTTTTGTATCTAGTCTGGCGGTGGTCACGACGATCCTGATTAGCTTTCACGCGCTTGTTTACGACCTGGGACTCCTGCTTCCGATGTTATTTTTCTTACTTTCCCGAATAATCGATTCAATGAAGGCCCCCGAAAGGTGGTCTGTTCTGCTGGCATTCCTCCTGTTCTGCAGTCCCCTCTATATGTTCCGATTGCTCGTGGGGGTCAACCGTTTTTTCTGGTTCTCGCTAATTCCTCTGTGGATTTATCTCCGGCTGGTTACGATTCCTGTCAACCAGGAAGTGCCAGCCTGAGCATGAGCGCCCCGGCCTTTTTTCGTGCACAGCCCTGTCTGGTGTTGGCCGCGGTGCTCTCAGTCGTGGGCGTATGGCTGTCCGTGCAGCGCGTGTTGATACCGCACCAAATCCGATATGCCGCGGCCCACGATCGGCCGCGCGGCAATCTTTCCGATCTTTATCCTCGCTGGATTGGGGCGCGGGAGTTGCTTTTGCACGGGCGGGATCCTTACGGCGCGGACGTTACCCGTGAAATTCAGGCGGGGTACTATGGACGGCCGCTTGATGCTTCCCGTCCCAATGACCCTCGCGATCAGGCGGGATTTGCCTACCCTGTTTATGTTGTTTTCTGCCTGGCTCCGACGATTGGTCTGCCTTTCGCGATTGTGCAGAAGAGCTTCTTCTGGGTATTGGTCATTCTTACATCTGCGGGCACGCTGCTTTGGCTCCGGGTTCTGCGATGGCCTGCGCCGGCATCGACATTGACGAAGATCAGCCTGGTCGTACTGACTTTGGGCAGCCTGGACGTGGTGCAAGGGCTGAAACTCCAGCAGATAAGCCTGCTTGTGGCTGGATTGATCGCGATTGCGATCATGTTGCTAGTGGCGGACTATCCTGTGGCTGCCGGAATCCTGCTGGCGGTGGCGACGATCAAGCCGCAGCTCGTGGTTCTATTGCTGCTGTGGCTTGCCATATGGACGGTTGGGGACTGGCGGCGGCGCTACCGGTGGGCGGTTGCATTTCTGGCTACCATGGCCATCCTGCTGGCCGCGTCGGAGTGGTACCTGCCGCATTGGATTTTGCGCTTCTGGCAGGCGGTCCGGGAATACCGGCAGTACACGGGGGCGAGGTCGGTGCTGGACAATCTGGTTGGTCCTCCATGGAGCTGGGCGCTTGAGGTTCTTGCGCTTGCAGCGCTGCTGGTTGCTTGCTATAGAGAGCGCAGGCAAGATGCAAACACTTACACCTTTGCGTTCACGATCAGCCTGGCGCTGGCCATAACCGTTCTGCTGGTGCCTATCACGGCCACTTACAACCAGGTGCTGCTGATTCCGGCGTTACTGCTGCTGCTAAAGGAGCGACGTGCGATCTGGCAGGGCGGCGCAGTGATCCGCTCTTTATTTTTGATCACGGCCGGCTTGATCTTCTGGCCGTGGGTTTCGGGCTCTGTTCTAGCGGTGCTATCGTTTGTTCTGCCATTGGAAACGGTAGACCGGGCCTGGGCAGCGCCTTCCTGGACGGTGACCCAGATTCCCGTGGCATTGGCCGCCGTGATGCTGGTCTTTTATTATCAGGAGTATTATCAGAAGGCTTTTACCGCTCCGGCAGGGGCGGGCTCGTCGTAGAATGCTTGGGGGCCCGTATCGGCGCCGGCGAGTATGCTGGCGTTCGTACTGATCATGACGGGCGCAGGGGAGTTCAAGGTACATGTCGGCTTCGTCGCATTCGGGTATTTCGAGCATTTTCCCGGTCGCGATCTTCGTGCAGGGCAGTGAGCAGCAGACGCTGTCGCTGAATCACACTCCCTACACGG
>JBAVAA010000552.1:0-8012 GCA_049585515.1 Terriglobales bacterium
TAAATAAGGGCTTACCTCCAAATTCTACGAGAATAAGGACTTAGCCCTCCAAATTGCGCTGTAAATGGCTTTGGGGCAGCTTCGAGGGCCGTCTTGATTCACGGCGCGCCTCTGAACTGCCCCAATCGTTTCCCATTATCACCGCAGCGTCGGAGTGCGGTCTGTGATGGTGCTCACTGATGATTTGTGATGAAAAAAAGTCAGGAAGGGCCCGCCCAAGCGAAGCTTGGACGGGGCACCCTTCAGAGTCGGGAGGACGCGGAGTCCGGGCCACACGCCAAGTCGCACTCTAGGTCGAGGTCAAAGGGAGCGGGCGAGGGCGCCCGCTCTACAGACGCGAAAATGCCCGGGATGCTTGCGCATCCCGGGCATTTGTTTCTTAGAGATCGTGGTTAGACGATCATGCTCTAGAGATTGTCGCTACCTAGACAGCGGTAACGTTCTCCGCTTGCCAGCCTTTGGGGCCCTTGGTCACGTCAAATTGAACGGTTTGGCCTTCTTGCAGGCTCTTGAAGCCGCCAGCTTGAATAGCGGAGAAATGCACGAAAACGTCTTCGCCATTCTGACGGCTGATAAAGCCGTAGCCCTTGGCGTCGTTAAACCACTTCACTGTTCCTTGTTCTGCCATTGATGTTCCTATTCTTGTTTCTGATTGAAATGTGCTGAGAAGATTCGCTGCTGTAGAGGGGGTGACGCTGGTTCGCGGTACCTACCTTCAACTGCCTGTGAGTCAAACTTAGCGAGTACAGTGTAGCACAATAACGGGGGAAATGGGGGAGAATTTGGGGGTGGCTCATTTTGAAGGAGACATTCCCGGCGGCTAAAAGCCGCTATTGCTTTTGCTGTTACGGCACGGCCAAAGAGTTGGCGGAAAAGTGGATTTTGGCGGCTCAGCCCCTAAAGGGGTGTCTGATTTCGAAGACCTATGGCATCGCTAAAGCGATACTCTGATACGAACCGCAGTTTTTTGGGAAGTTGCCGGGGGTGAGACGGGGCAAGCCCCGTCTCTACAAGTGAGTTCCGCTTGGCTGGACAGCCGGGGGCGGCTGTCCCTACGCTAGGAAGCATGATTGCTTTTCTTACGCTTGAGCTTCGCATTGAAGGGGCGCACTCGCTTAAAGACAAGCGGCAGGTCACGCGCAGCCTTAAAGACCGGCTCCGTGCGTCGTTTAATGTGGGGGTCGCGGAACTTGATCCCAGCCCGATCTGGAATCAGGCTACGATTGGCGTGGTCAGCGTCTCGCACTCGCGCGATTATCTTGACGGGCTGATGAAGAATGTCGAACGCGCGGCTACCCGCATCGCCAACAATGCGGGGGCCGAGGTTACGGACTCGTTCGTGGAGTTTTTGTGAGGAACAGAGGCTTCGAGCTACGAGCGGCGGGCAAGCTAGTTGATCGGAGGTCCCCGTTCGTGGCTCATTAGCCAGGAATCTAAACCCTCCGAAACCGTACTTTTCTGATATTCTCAAGCGTTTTCTCCATTTGAGGCCGGTTGTGGAGCATCGGGGACAGAAATATCATCGCGGACGGTTGAGCGCGGCTATCCGCGAGGAGATTGAAACGATCCTCGAAGGCGAACTGGGAGACCCTCGCATCGGGTTGGCCAGTGTGAGTTCGGTGGTGATGGCCGAGGATGCGCGATCGGCTCGCGTGATGGTGAGCGTGGCCGGCGATGAGGCTGAGGCGGAGCGCACTCTGGAAGGCCTGGCGGCGGCCAGGAATTATGTGCGGCACGAACTGGCGGAGCGGCTGCGGTTGCGACGGCCTCCGGAACTTTATTTTCAGGTGGATCGGTCCGATCAGTTGGAGGGTCGGGTCGAACAGTTGCTGGAGCGGGCCAAGAAACGGCAGCGGAAGGATGCTGGAGAAAAATAGCTCTTGGTTATCGGTGCGAAGCTTCGAGGATGCTTTCTGAGAACTGAGAACTTAGAAGTTTGCTGAAAAAGTCCTTGTGCGCGCCGCGGTCGCCCTCAGGGGCTAAAGCCCTTGTTCATTTGGCACGACTTACGGCGCGGCTTAAAGCCGCACCCTTTCAAAACAAAGTCAAAGGGCGAGTTTTTCAGCAAACTGTTTAGAAGCAGAAGTGAGAACTCAGGACAGAGTGTTTCATGCTGGACCGGGTTTTACAGGAGATTCGGGCGCGTCGGCGGTTTGTTGTAACCTCGCACGCGCGGCCCGACGGCGACGGCATCGGCTCTGCCCTTGCCTTGGGCGAGATCCTGCGCGTCATGGGCAAGGACGCGGAAGTCGTGATGCACGATGGCGTCCCTCGTATCTACCAGAATCTTCCCTTCGCTGACCGCGTCATTCAGGCGGGCGCGGTGCCCGCCAGCCTCGGTGCAGAAGGCGCAGTCATCCTGCTTGAGTGCGACAGCACACGGCGCACTCTGCTTGAGGGTCTGGAAGACTATTTCCTTATCAACATCGACCATCACGCCAGCGGGCGCGACTTCGCCGACATCAACTGGATCGATTCCAGCGTAATGGCTACCGCCGAACTGGTGTTCCGGCTGGCGCGCCAGGCGTGCGTTCCGGTGGATCCCGACATTGCCACGTGCCTTTACACGGCACTCATGACCGATACGGGATCCTTTATGTTTGAAGGCACGAATGAGCACACGTTTACGGTCGGGCGTGAGCTGGTACTCGCCGGGGCCGATCCGGCGCTGTGTGCGCGCCACATTTATTTTGGACATTCCACAGCGAAGATGCGTTTGCTGGGAGCGGCGCTCTCAAACCTGCATCGCGAAGGTCCGCTGGCGTGGATCTGGGTGACGCAGGAACAGATGACGCGCTTCGGAGCGCGGGAAGAGGATTGCGAGGGCCTGGTGAACTACGCGCTCTCCATTGGCGACGTGCAGGTCGCGATCTTTTTTCGCGAACTTGCGGATGGCCGCTTTCGCATCAGCCTGCGCAGCAAGGGCGCGGTGAATGTCTCCTCGGTGGCCGAGTATTTTGGTGGAGGCGGCCATAAATGCGCGAGTGGCTGTTCGATCGACGGGCCTCTGGCCGTCGCCGTATCGCGGATGGTCGATCGTCTGCGAGTGGAGACCGGGGCCCACGCGGGCTGAGGGACAGTCGTTAGTCGTTTGGTCGATAGTCGTTCGCGAAGTTGAAATGAACCATGCTCTGAGTGGCCAGCTGACGACAATGCAGCCCGGTACGAATTCGCGAAGCCGCACTGATGCGTTGCTGCTGGCGGCGTTTTGCGGATTCGTTTTCTTTTATGGGCTTGGGGCTTTTGGGCTGGTGGGCGCCGACGAGCCACGATACGCGCAAGTCGCGCGCGAAATGCTTGAGCGCGCGGATTGGGTGACTCCCACCTTGCAGGGCAAACCGTGGCTGGAGAAGCCGGTTCTATATTACTGGGAAGCGATGGTGTCGTTTCGGGTGTTCGGCATCAACGATAAAGCGGCCCGTCTGCCTGCCGCGATCGATGCCTCGATGCTTATCGCAGTCATTTATCTTTTTCTCCGGCGTTTTCGACCCGGCAGCGAACTGGATGGCGCGGTCCTCGCAGCCAGTTCGGCTGGCGTAATTGGATTTGCGCGCGCCGCCGGCACCGACATGCCGCTTGCCGCGTGCTTCTCGATTGCGCTGTTGGCGTGGTATGCCTGGTATGAAAACGGGCGCCGCATCTATCTCGCTGCTTTCTATACTTTTCTGGCGCTTGGCACCTTGGCCAAAGGTCCGGTTGCGCTCGTATTGCCCGCAGTGATCATCTTTCTTTTCGCGGCTTTGAAAAGGGATTGGCGTTTGGCCTTGGCTACTCTATGGATTCCTGGCATCGCCCTTTATCTTGCAGTCACGCTGCCCTGGTACATTCTGGTGCAGTTGCGCAATCCGGAATTCTTCCGGGTGTTCATCCTGGAACACAATCTTGCCCGCTTCTCGGAAGACGTGTACCACCATCATCAGCCTTTCTGGTTTTATCTTCCGGTGTTTCTGCTGGCGCTGATCCCCTGGACGGTCGCGCTGGTCATGGCGACGGTTGAAAGTGTTCGCCTGATTTGGCGGGGTGGCCCAGCCCCTAAAGGGGCGGATGACTTGGCGGGACTTACGGCATCGCTAAAGCGATGCCCTGATACGAATCGTCTTTTGGATGAAGCGGGTTTGGATGAAGCTGGTTCGAATGAAGCCGTCGTGGATGAAGCGGGCGTCGATGAAGCTGGCATGGATCGCGTGAAAGCGTCCTGGCCACTTTTCCTCATTATCTGGATGCTTGTGCCTATCCTGTTTTTTAGCGTCTCGCAATCGAAACTGCCGGGGTACATTTTGCCGGCTGTCCCCGCGGGTGCGCTGCTGGTTGCCGAATATCTCAGCGTGCATCGCAATCAGGACAGGAAGTTCTCGTTAATATTTGCAGCCAGTCACGGTGCTCTCTGCGGATTGCTAATCTTCGGGGCGCTCTCGGCGGCGTCTATCGCGGCGACTCATCATCTGCGCTGGGGCAGCGGATCGGGAACCAGCGCTGCCATTGCCGCCATCTTTGCAGTGGGCATCGCTGCTGCGCTGCTTTCCCGCAGTGGAGTGCGGTTGTTGAGCCGGGTCACTGCTTTCGCCGTCGTCGTTAGCGTGGGCGCTGTGATTCGTTTTGCCGCGCCGGTCATCGACGCCACTCAATCCGCTCGTCCTATCGCCGAAAGCATACACGCTTTTTCCCACGAACCCGTTCCTCTCGCCCTCTTTCACGTTAATCGCGTGCAGGAATACGGGCTGGAGTTTTATCTCAATCGTCCGGCGGAGAAGTACGAGGACGGGAATGTGCCCGCGGCGGCGCATGTTCTGGTGGCTGCCCAAGGTACGCAATTGCAGGTTGCGCAACTTGTTCCCGGACGCCGAGTATCATACTTAACCAGTGTCCCGGCGCAGAAGGTGGATTTGTATTGGGTGAAGTAGAGCAGGTTTCAGAGTTTCAAGGTTGCGAGGTTTCAAGATACGGTCCTATAGTTACGATCCAAATCGCCGCAATGGAGAACCGCGCTGGGAGTCTGAAACATTGAAACTCTGAAACCTTGAACCTGGCATTTGTTATGGAAATTCTCGACCTCCGACATTTCTCTTCCGCCGATCTTCGACCACTGCTGGAAGATGAGATCGCCATGTGGGGACGGCAGCTCTCGTGGGATTACGCTACGTCCGCCGAGATGATTCTGCGCTACATGGATGCGAAAATTCTTCCCGGCTATGCCGCCATCGAGCGGGGGAGCATCTTCGGATACTCGTTTTTTGTTTACGAGCAGAGCAAGGGAGTGATCGGCGATCTTTTTGTCCGCGACGGGGCGCGCGATTCCGATCGTCATGAAGTTGAGGAGCGCCTGCTTACACATGTCATCGAGACCCTTCAACAGTCTCCCGGAATTCACCGAGTGGAGGCGCAATTACTGGTGCATCAAACTGGAGAGGTCTCGCGTCCTTTTCTGCAACAAGGGTTCAGCCGCCATCCGCGTGTGTTTATGAACTTCGAAATTGGGAAGCATCCGCAAACCGCACCGCCAGTTCCGGCGCAGTTTGAAATCCGTCCATGGTCGGAGCAGGAATACCAGTCGGCCGCCGCGGTGATTACCGCCGCGTATCGCGGGCACGTCGATTCCGAGATCAACGATCAGTACCGCACCCTTACCGGCTCGCTGCGCTTTCTGAATAACATCGTGCGTTTCCCGGGATGCGGGACTTTCGATGCGCAGGCATCGTTCGTTGTTTTTCAGCGAGGAACCCGTACGCTTGCCGGGCTGATCCTGTGCTCGCTGGTGCGGCCGGATGTTGGGCATATCACACAAGTCTGCGTGCTGCCCGAATACCGGTCTGCGGGGTTGGGCGAAGCGCTGCTGGCTGCTTCTACGCGGAATTTGCGGGGGCGTGGGTTTCGGTTTATTTCGCTCACCGTGACCGAAGCTAATGACCGGGCCATTGCGCTCTATAAGCGCATTGGATTTGAATCTACGCGGGTGTTTGATGCTTTTGTTTGGGAGGGATGAGAAGGGCGGCGTTGCCGAGGCGGCTCGCGAGCACACCCGCCCCCACGCAAACGTTCCTCGACGAGCGGGTTATTTCCGCAGAATGTTCTTGGCTATGAATAGAACGTTGGCTGGGCGTTCCGCCAGTCTTCGCATGAAATAGGGATACCACTCGGTACCGAAGGGGATGTAGACTCGCATGCCCCAACCTTCTTTCACCAGGCTTCGCTGCAGGTCGCGTCTTATGCCGTGCAGCATTTGGAATTCGAAGGCGTTGCGGGGAATGTTCTCACGGATGGCGAAGGACTTGGCTTCTTTGATGATGGTCTCATCGTGAGTTGCCAGGCCGTGATAGACGCCGCTCTTCATCAGGATCTTCATCAGCTTCACGTAGTTGGCGTCGACCTCGGACTTTTTCTGAAAGGCAATATCCTCAGGCTCTTTGTAGGCGCCTTTGCAGAGGCGGATGCGAATGCGCTCAGACAGTAGCTTCTCGATGTCGGCCTCGGCGCGCCGCATATAGGACTGGATCACCGCTCCCACGCAGTTTTGATTTCCGGGTACGCGATGCAGCTCGTGAACGAAATCGAGGGTGCGCTGCGTGTAGGGCGATCCCTCCATATCGACGCGGATGAAATTTTGGGGCGTCATGCTCGCGGCTTTGGCAACCAGTCCGCGAACGATTTCGTAGGCCATGCGCTCGTCTACGTCCAGGCCCATGTGAGTTAGCTTCACGCTGACATTGGCGTTCAATTTGTCAGCGGCGATTTCATCCAGCAGGTGATGGTAAAGCTGAGCGCTGGCGCGGGCCTCGTCAGCGTTGGTGACGTTCTCGCCGAGATTGTCGATGGAGACGCTGGCTCCGATTTTGTTCAGCTTGGCGGCGACGCGGATTGCGTCGGCAACCTCTTTGCCGGCGACGAAGCGAGCGGAAATGCGTTGGCCCAGACTAGAACGCTCGGCGAGCGTGCGCAGCGAGGGGCTCTCAGACAAGGCAATGAACGCTGCCCTCAGCACAATACACCGGATTTTCGCGGATTATGGCTGCTAGAGAGGCTCGTTGTCGTCAGCATTGAGAGGCATAGCATTGCGGGGCATCAACAGTATTTTTTATCACAAACGGGAGTTGGGCGGAGGGGAAATGGAATTTCAGGTGTGGCGTAATAACGGGGTAAAGAGTCCACCTGCAGAAGAGCCCATCAAATCGGGCCGTGCCGAAGACAATCCTGTTAGAGCGCTCGAACCAGCCTGACTGGCGCGAAACCCCCGATTGCCGGAACTCGCGCTTCGCGATCCGTACGCGAGGCTGGCTTACCTCTCGTAGCGGCATCTGTCAGAATTCTCTCGATGGCTGAGAGAAGAACAGTGGGACCGTCTCCCTTGTGCAGTAATACATCGGCGAACCACTTCAGGGACTCAGGCGTTGCGTCAGGACTGTCACTCCAGATTATCACCGGTAGATGGGGATGTTCCTTGCGCAGGATTCTAGCCACCTGATCGCCACTCATGCCATGCATCTGGAAGTCGAGAACGACCGCGTCAATGGCATGCTTTCGAGCGAGGACAATTCCGGTCGGGCCATCCGGAGCGGTTAGAACCTGGTAGTTCCTGCTTTCCAGTATTGCTCTTTCAGTTTCGAGACAACTGGGCCGATCGTCGATACAGAGGATAGTCGCCATGGGGGCTGGGCCCTTTCTTCAGAAATAGTCCGACAGTTTTTCTATAATATCTGCCGGTGTCAAGGCCGTCGGCCCGGCGGGGAACTGACGAATGTGCGATAGCAGACTTACGGCTTCGTCCGATGTCTGAGAAAGAAAGAATCTTGCGATCGTGGGCGCGCACGAACAATACATCTTGCGTTTCTAGAACTATAATTATGCGAATTTCCCCTGGTTCGCGCTCTGGGTATCGCTGGGGCGCGTCAGGGAATATTTCAGAGGAAAATGAACATGGCGGAAGAGAACCCACCCCGTTCAGTACCTGAGACAGGCAAAGAATCTCCAATCGATCCATCTCCCTTGAATAAGTCGCCCTTGACGGACAGGGGCTATAC
>JBAVAA010000553.1:0-6954 GCA_049585515.1 Terriglobales bacterium
GCGGAGAATTTCATCTGACCATGTCCGACGGCAAGACGCCGCACGGCTTGTTCACCCTGGTCTTCCGCAGGCTGCCCGAGGGATGGAAGATCATCCACGATCACTCGGCAGCAGAGTGATTTTGTTAGTGATGCGGCTCGCCGCGCCTCCGAGCGACAGAGCCCGCTGCTATCGCCCTCGATCCATTGCCGCGTTCGCCAGCCGATCCGCAGTCTGGTTGTGTTCGCGCAAGGCGTGGCGGATTTCAAAGTGCTCCAGCCGCCGGGCCAGCTGTTGCGCCTGTTCGTACAGTTTTTGCAGTTCCGGATGCCGCACTTTGTAGATGCCCTTCATCTGCCGCACCATCAACTCCGAATCGCTGATCACCCTGAGCGCCTTGATCTGGTTTTCCGCAGCGTAACGCAACGCCGCGATCAGTCCCTGATACTCCGCATAATTGTTGGTATGGTGTCCCAGGTATTCGCTGAGTTCGGCGACGGTATGTCCGGATGCGTCCTGAATAGCGACCCCGTAACCCGAAGGCCCGGGGTTGCCGCGGGCTCCCCCATCGACATGCGCAGTATGCGCAGCAGGCGCGGCTTTCGGCGCCGACTTAGCAGCGGTGAAAAGATTACCAGGCTCGGCGGAACGCGAAGACATGCAGTGAGTTTACAACGTAGGCGGTCTTGAGGGTGCCCCGTCCAAGCTCCGCTTGGGCGGGGATGTTCGTCGCGCTCGACTCGAAACTTTCCAAATTGAATTGCAGCGGTCTAGTGGTGGTCGTGGTCCCCGTGACTATGCCGCCAGGTCCAGTATTCCTTCTGTTCTTCCGGAGGCAGCTTGCGAAAATCGCGATGGGGATCGCGGTGGTATTCAGTGGCCCACTGATTGTAGTAGACCACTTCATCGTGATTCCAGACGTGGTAGTCGCTGTAGTACGGGTCATAGACCCGGTAGTAATGATGTTCGGCACACGCGATGCCCATTACGGTAGACGCTAAGGCGGCCGCCAGACACAGCGACCTGACTAAACGAGAGCTGCTATCCATTTGGTATGGTCCTCCTCACGTCTCGAACCCCTGTCATAGATGCCGAAAACCAGTCGACGGTTTGCCGATTGTGGCTGAAAAGAAAGGTTTAGGGCCGCTCGACGGTCGTCGCACTTTACGCACCTAATCCGATGAAGGGGCGCAATAACGCTTGGCGGTCGGCGCGCCGCCGATGCGATTTCTTGAGTTGACCCTCGCGGAGGGGAAAGCGTGAACGATAAATCGAGTGACAAAATGGAGAATGGCAAGCCGAAGTTTGACTGGGTGACCCAACGTTCTGCGTGCTCTTTGCCAAAAGTGTTCGCGGCACTCCGGCAACAGGTCGAAGGGGACGTCAAGACCCGCAATGGCCTGCGGCCAAATTATGCTCCCTATGAATTTTCAATGACGGAGGATACCGCCGTGTTCACCGTCCATCTGAAGGCTAAAGAAATGGAGCGCTCGGTAACTTTTAGTCTTGAAGAGCATGCGATCCAAGTGCGCGACAATGACAAGAATGGCGCTATGTTTCAGCTGACGGCAACTTTCAATGAGCAAGGCGAATGCGCCTTGTTCGCGAACGAAGAAGAGCGTGAATTTTGGCAGATTCGGCGAATGGCTCTTGAAGACTTGATGTTTCGACAGGAATAGGCCGACGCAGACTGCCATCCACAGCGGGCCCTCCCGCCTTATCTTCCGGTAGCGAGGCGTGTAGCCAACCGCTGCGGCAGGTTGGCGGCCAGAATCTTCTCCTGTGCCACGCGCAGGTTGTAAGGCACGCGATAAAAAGTAACGATCCACGCCTCCAAGTCGAACATCGCAAACGCGGCCCGCCAGTCGCCATCGCGGGGTTGTCCAACGGAGCCTGGATTGATGAGATAGCGGCAGTCCTTGCGCAGCTTCCAGTCGGAGGACTCGGGTTGGCCCACCGTGCGATATCCGGGACGGTAAGCTTCGCTGATTTCGCCCGTCAGCACGAAGCCGCCTTGCAGGTGAGTGTGTCCGAAAAACGTGATCGGCACAGGATCGGTGATGAGCGGTTCGATGGCGTCGCGGGCGCTGACCATGTATTCATCCTCATCGAGAGAAGACCCGTGCACGAACTGTATGCCGGGAAGTTCGTCGAGATGGATTGGACCCTGCGGAAGAGCGCGCAGCCATTCGAGATTCTTGGAAGTGAGTTGATCGCGCGTCCAAAGCGTGGCCAGGCCGGCGACGGGATTGAACTCCTCAAGGTTCATGAGGCCGCTGACTGCTTTGTCGTGATTGCCGCGGACGAAAGTCTTTCCCAGAGATTGCGCTTTGGCAATCACCTCGTTGGGATTGCCGCCATAGCCGACCGTGTCGCCCAGATTGATGACCAGGTCGTGCGCAGGCGCGGCTGCCAGACAGGAGTCCAGCGCTTCGAGGTTGCTGTGAATATCGCTGAGAAGGAGGATGCGCACAAAGGGAGGATTATAGCTTCTCAGAAGGGGAAACGACGAGCGGACTATCAGTTTCTGCGCGAATTCACGACCGGACAGCGTGCCCAATGTCCGGCGCTGACTTCGATAAGCGGAGGAAGTTCGACAGCGCATGCCGCTACTCGCTGCGGGCAGCGCGGTTCAAACGGACATCCTGGAGGAAGCTGAGCGATGGTCGGTACAGTTCCCTCGATGGTCGCAAGCGGAGTGGAGCGATCGGTCGCAAGCGTCGGAATCGCACGCAGTAGCCCTTGCGTATATGGATGAGCAGGTGCGCGAAAAATGTCAGCCCTCGAGCCGAGCTCGACCAGGTTTCCCGCGTACATCACGGCGACGCGATCGGCTACGTGCGAAACCACCGCGAGATCGTGCGAGATGAAGAGCATCGCCAATCCAAATTTGTGGCGAAGATCATTCAGCAGGTCAAGGATTTGCTGCTGTATTGTGACATCGAGCGCGGTGGTAGGCTCGTCGGCAATCAGGAGTTGCGGACGATTGACGATGGCCATCGCGATCATCACGCGCTGGCGCATGCCTCCAGAGAGCTGATGCGGATAACTGCGTGCGCGCTGCTCCGGTTCGGGAATGGCAACGTCGCGCATGCCTTCGACCGCTCGCTGCATGGCTTCAGCTTTGGACACGCGGTGGTGAGCGCGTACCGCTTCCGCGATCTGCTCTCCTACTCGCATTACCGGATTGAGAGCGGTCATGGGTTCCTGGAAAATCATGGCGATGCGCGACCCGCGAAGCTGACGCAATTGCTCGGGCGGCAGAGTGGCGAGATGCGTCGGCAAGCCGTCGCCATTCTGAAAAGTGATTTCGCCCGCGACCGTTGCCGACGGCGGAAGCAGTCCCATGATGGCGAGCGAAGTAATGGATTTTCCCGAGCCCGATTCGCCTACCAATCCAAGCACTTCACCCGCGGCGATGGAGAACGATAAATTGCGCACCGCAGCCACAGACGCGGTGGCTATCGCTGAAGAAGAAGCGCCGGGCGAAAGCGCCTGCCCAGCGCGGGATTGCCGGAACTCAACCGTCAGATCGCGGACGTCAAGCAGCGCACTCACGAAAGCTATGGTAACAGCGGCAAGTTCCTCCGCCGCGGCTCTAGTTCTTCGGCCGAGATTCTGGCGGCACTAATCCGGCGACGCGGTAGTAAACCGCCAACTGGCCGTAGTGTTCTCCCGAATGCTCGATCAGGCCCCAAGCCATATCGGAGACTCGCACCTGCTGATTCGCGAACGGATCGACGATCAAATCGTTCAATCCCTTGTCGCCCTTGTGCTTGATTGCGGCCGCGCCGTCAGCAAATGCTTTCTTTACAAATTCCACGACGGCTGCTTTCGTTTTGTACTGGTCGCGTTTGGGATCTTCTTCGGCCGGCGGCTTCAGTCCCATCGCCGGATTGGTAAAGAAATAATTCGCATTCGCGGCGTGCAACAGTTGCTCGGCAAATGTCCGCTCGGCCGGCACTGGCTTGAAGTCGTACTTGTCTTCGGGAAAATCCTCGGCCATCGCGATCAGTTTCCGCGCGATGTCATTCCAGTTGTCCAGCAAAGCCTGTGACGGCCCAACTGCCGGCTTTGGCGGAGTGTTTTTCTTCGTCGTGTCTTGCGCTGCGGCGAGCGCCGCAAGAATTCCTAGCGAGAGAATTACGCTTAAGATTTTCTTTTTCATCTTCTCCGTCTCCTGTCGAGGCCAAGGCTTGGGTGTCTTAATTCGTACATCCGTGGCGCAGCAAGCTTAACAGGGACTCGCTTCTCGGCGGCAGCTCGATCGAATGGGGATTGCAATTTGCTGTTTCAGTTCTGAAGGTGGTTGATGTTTTCATGCTGTTTACTGGTTGGTTATTACTATGTACTTATTGGTTATGCCCCCCCCTCCCGATTTGGCGTAAGTCGTTTATCATGCGTAACTTACCAGCAAACTCTACGGGAATAAGGACTTAGCTTGTGAAAGAGCGCTGAAAATTGGGGCAGCTTCGAGGGCCGTCTGGGTTGACGGGCGATCCTCTACACTGCCCCAATCAGAACTGTATTGTTGCATCGGGCGGATTGGAGGTCTGTGATGGCGCTCACTGGCTGGTTGTGATGAAAAGGTCAACGGCCTCCAAGAATGAGTCGGCCCCACATTCGCAACCCACAAGGGCATTCCTTGGATTGCTGGAGTTGGTCCATATCAGATCAAAATGACAAAAAAGGTTGCTAGAATGATTTTCGAAATGGTTGACGTCGTGGATTTACTCAGCGAGGGTGCGTTTGAGACGTCTCGTAATGCTTCGTTGGAGACTCGCGAAGAATTGGATAGCCTCCTTTCAGCAAAAATCCCAAAATACGCAACCGAGGATACCAGCTTGGTAGTGTTCGGCTCTCTTGCCAGGGAGGAATGGACCTCAGGCAGCGATCTCGATTGGACGTACCTGATCGATGGTCAGGCGAATTCAGACCATCTACGAATCGCCCAGGCCATCCAGGGCATTCTCAAGGAAAACGAAGGTCGATTCAGATCTCCTGGTTCAAGCGAAACTTTCGGAAATATGGCATTTAGTCATGACCTCCTCCATCAGATCGGTGGGCAAAATGATACCAACAAAAACACCACTCGAAGAATTCTGCTCCTCCTCGAGTCCTTTCCAATCGGCATGAGGACCGAAGCCTACGACCGAGTGATGCAAGGAGTGATTAACCGCTATCTCGAGGAGGATAACCACCCTTTGACTCACGATGGAAAGAGGTACCGGGTGCCTCGGTTCTTGCTAAACGACATCGTTCGATTTTGGAGAACCATGGCGGTCGACTTCGCGAGTAAACAACGCGATCGTGGGGGCAAAGGGTGGGGGATACGCAATGCGAAGCTCCGAATGTCTAGAAAATTGATTTTCGCATCCGGGCTTCTCGTTTGCTTCAGCGCAAACTTGGATCCGGATCTACAATCCAAGATTTCCACCGACAAAAGTGATATAAGGTTTCACCTAGCAAAGCACATTAGGGAACTCACGCGCCTGAGCCCTCTTAGGGTTATCGAGAGATCGGTGATGCAGTACGATGTGCCGGACTCAGTGGCAAAGGATTTGTTTGAAGCCTACGCTGCGTTTCTAGGTGTCCTTGACGATAAGGGGAAACGTGACGCTCTTGATAATCTGCGGTCACGGGATTCACGAACCGAGTCCTTTAAGGAAATAAGGGAGATTAGCGATGTTTTTCAGCGCTCTCTCGATCCTATTTTCTTCGATAACTCTCTAGTTGCGCCACTGACAAAAAAATACGGGGTTTTCTGATGAGATATATCGGATTTTCGACGGGCGCATTGGCACGAAGTGACTTTCGCTTAGCTTTAGATATGCTGGTCGACAAGAGCGTCAACGCTGTTGAATTGTCAGCGCTACGTCAAGAAGAACTAGGTCCTCTCGTGGCGGAGCTTGACAGACTTGACCTGTCTCGGTTCAGATATGTTTCGTTTCATGCACCCAGCTCAATAGAGCCGTCGTTCGAACAGACTGTGTTGAAGTTGCTCGCCCAAGTGGCTCCTCGAGGGTGGCCGATAATCGTTCACCCCGATGCGATGCTCAACCCCTTGGAGTGGGGTTACCTTGGCGATTCTTTGTGCATCGAGAATATGGACAAGCGGAAGCCGATTGGTCAAACGGCCCGACAATTAGCCGAAATCTTTCAAGTCTTCCCGAACGCATCGCTTTGCTTCGACATCGGCCACGCACGCCAAGTTGATCCTACGATGGTCGAGGCGTCAGTGATTTTGCATACCTTCCGTCAGCGGATTCGACAACTCCACGTAAGTGAAGTGAACACGCAAAGCAAGCACGATCCCCTGAGCCTGGAATCAATTCTAGCCTTCCATAGAGTAGCTCATCTCCTCCCAACCGCTGCCCCGATTATTTTGGAGAGCCGGGTGCAGGAGTCGCAGATTGAAGAGGAGATCCAAAGTGCTATCAATGCATTGAGTGCGCAACAATTACTCGCGGTGGCTGGAGATTAGCGCAACGATTGCAGTTTGCCGCTTTTAGATGTAGCCGCCCGGTGAAGCCGAGCCACTAAGGCTTGCGCCACTTATCACGGCGCCCTCTGTTGGTGTCGCGAACGCGCTCTACGAGAATCGCCGCGTTGGGATCGATTTCCCTAGCTCTTTCGATAGCGTCAGCCTGTGTTGGCTCATGATCACTGATTCTTTCGGCGCCTGGTCTCCGAATCGCGTAATCACCTTCCTCTGGTCGCAGTTCAATAAACAATTTACCGCTCATATAAGTACTCCTTTCGTTGACTAACAAATCCTCAGCTGCCTGGGGTAACTTGATGGGCACGAAGTACTCCTCGGGATAGAGATAGTCTTCGCCAGACTCGTCGATCACCCGCAATTGATTGCGCATGGCGGCCTGCTCGTCGGGAAGAAGGCGATATATCTTCCGCAGTTGGAGAGACGCCGGATAGTCCTTGTTCCGGACGCACAGAACGAACCTGGCAGCCGCTGGC
>JBAVAA010000554.1:0-5368 GCA_049585515.1 Terriglobales bacterium
ATCCCTCCTCATGCCCTGGCAGGCTGAACAGATAGAAAGGAGGCTTAGACCGGTCCTGATAGTTGGCCGTTGCGAATGTCGGTGTAATTGTGCCAAGCGGAATCCACGAGCACTCCGTCGAGACCTGCTGCGCACTGCGAGTCCGCCCGTCGATTCGATCGCCAACTCGATTGTCGTTCCGCCGGCCGGGTGAACATATCATTGAGGGGAATTCCTCACCGCTCTCATACGAAATCGTGACCTTGGCCTTAAATTCGCTCGCCACTTCGCGTGCCTTCCATCGATCCACCACTTCAAACAGGCTGTTCCCCTCCGAAAAATCCGCCGACTCCGTAGTAATCGGATACCAAGCCACATATCCCGCCCCCCGCACCGCCGTGAACGATGCGCTGATCTGGTCCCAACTCGAATGTTTTGCGATTCCCTCCGGCACGCCGATCCGTGTCAGCCGCGTCGCATCCAGCGGAATCACGCCCTCATAGCCGATTTCGAGTTCCACCGAATCCTTCGGCTTGATCTCGACGGGAAGCGTAACGAGCGCTTCTGAAAGCGCGCCGGTGTGGTCGATGTCGGAAACGTAGGGTTGCGAAACAAATTGAACGGCCTTGCCATCCACACGAATCGAACGCCAGTTAAGAGAGGATGATAGCTGCAGCGCCGCGATTTTCTGTGGCTGGCCGGAATCATTCCGCAGCGTGATCTTGCCGCGCGCGCCGAGCCTTTGCTGATCGGGCTCCAGTGTGATGGCCAGATCGTATTTCGCAATAGTGAAGGCTTCGCGCTCCAGGGCAAGGGACGAGGAGCTTAAACCACATAGGACAAGGACACCGACGACACAAAAGAATCTCATGGTTGCTTCGATGCGCCGAGCCGTCTTTGGCGCACCACTTCATAGAGCACAACCCCCGCCGCGACAGATACATTCAGCGACGGAACTTCCCCTAGCATAGGAATCGATAC
The DNA here is from genome assembly GCA_049585515.1 of Terriglobales bacterium. GTDB lineage: Bacteria > Acidobacteriota > Terriglobia > Terriglobales > Acidobacteriaceae > Acidiflorens. Next base: position 961 of record JBAVAA010000554.1, read on the forward strand.
CAGGAAATCGCAGTGCCTGCGCACCAAATCGTGCAGCCCCTTGCCTTCGGCGCCGAGCACGATGGCGCAGTGCATCTTGTAGTCGACTGCATCGTAAGTCTGCTCGGCGCGCTCGTCTAACCCAACGACCCACAGATCTTTTTCTTTTAAATCCTCGAGCGCGCGCGATATGTTCGTGACCTTGGCAATCGGAAGATGCTCGCTCGCTCCCGCCGAAACCTTAGCCACCGCTGCTGTAACCGCGGCCGAGCGGCGTTCGGGAATCACCACGCCATCCGCCCCGGCAGCATCGGCGGTCCGCAGGATCGCTCCCAGATTGTGCGGATCTTCAATACCATCCAGCACCACAATCAGCGAGCGCTCGCCGCGACGCGATGCCGCGATGTCATCAAGATTGCTATATTGTTTCGCCGAAGTCGCCGCCACCAGTCCCTGATGCGCCGCGTTCCCGGCAATTTCATCAAGTTCCAAACGCGACAAAACACGCACCGGGACGCCAATCTTGCGGCACTCGTCAATCGCCCGCTTCAGGCGAATGTCATTCCGCTCTTTTGCGACAGCAACCCACTCGAAGTTGCGCCCCCGCGCCTTGAGCGCCTCGGTGACCGTATTGATTCCGTAGAGAATATTCACGTCGAGTAGTGTAACGCCTGCGACCGGCGCTAGGCGTAATGCCTGATAACAACAGCAATAGCAGTCATTGAATGGCCTTGAAGTGTCACAGCCGCGAGGAAGGTACGTTGCGGACGAAGGAGTACGGACTCTTCGCTTCTTCGGGATCGTCGGGCCAACCCTTGCCGGATGCGTTCGCAAGTTGTGAAAGTCTCTTGATGTCAGACTGACAAATCGCGTTTGTCACTTCACAACGTGACGTGTTCAAGGTTTTGGCCCCCATCACCTTCAGATACTCTGAAAGTGCTGCAGCCTCGATGAGAACTCTGCCCGATCCAGCCCAGTGGCGGTCTTTGCCGTTTTTCTTTACACCGGAAACCCAAAACGACTCACCTGTTTCCATGGCCACGTAATTGCCTCCCGATCCGCCGCGCCGCTGGCCCTTCAGCTTCATCAATCCTCGGCCATTGAAGTACAGCGTCCGACCAGTTTTTGAGGGCGTCACATAACCGATCCACGCGGGGCCGTTGTCGGAATGGCCACTCTTTAACTCGATGTACCTAGAAGTTTCACGACTCCGAGTATGCCAATGCTCCCAACTTGATCAATGGACGAAATCGTGCAGTTTGTACATTTTGTAATTCAAGATGCATCGAATTCTCAGTTGCGTGGCGAAGAGAGGCGCCCCGTTCGCGATGATTCCCTAATTTTCTGCGCCGATACCTTGAATGCTAGACTCAAACATTTAAGAGATCCGTTTGAACAACGTCTACATCCTCTCCGCCGCCCGCACGCCCATCGGCAAGTTCGGTGGCGCGCTCGCCTCGCTGTCCGCCGCTGATATGGGCGTAGTCGCCGCGAAAGCAGCGCTAGAACGGGCTGGGGTGCAGCCGCAGCAAGTGGAAGAGACCATCTTCGGCAACGCCCGGCAGGCGGGAGGCGGTCCAAATCCGGCCCGGCAGATTTCCATCCGCAGCGGCATTCCTCAGGAAGTTCCAGCCTACACGGTAAACAAGGCGTGCGCGTCCGGCGTGAAGTCCATCGCGCTCGCGTTCAACGAAATTGCCGCCGGCAACCTCGATTGCGTGCTAGCGGGCGGGACCGAATCGATGTCGCGGCTTCCTTATTATCTCGAGGGCGCGCGCTGGGGATATCGACTGGGCAATCAGGAACTCGTCGATGGAATGTACCGCGACGGATTTTTCTGTCCCATGGCGAAAATGCTGATGGGCGAGACGGCTGAGATTCTTGCCGAGCAGTACAAAATAACGCGCGAGGAGCAGGACCAATTCGCGCTCACCTCGCAGCAGCGCGCCGCAGCCGCGCAATCCAGCGAACGCTTCGACGCCGAAATTGCTCCCGTCACCATCGAGGGCAAGAAGGGCACAACCGTTTTCTCCCGCGACGAACATTTGTTTCTCGACGCCACGCTGGAAAAAATGGCTAAACTCGCCCCAGTTTTCTCGAAGGCCGGCACGATTACCGCGGGAAATTCTTCCGGCATCACCGATGGCGCAGCGGCGGTGATACTGGCAAGCGAAAAATTCCTTCGCGAAAATAATTTGAAACCGTTGGCTCGAATTCTCGCCGCAACTTCCGTCGGCGTGGCCCCGCGACTGATGGGCATCGGCCCCGTGCCAGCCATCCATAAGCTGGAAAAGAAACATGGCCTCAAGCTGAGCGATTTCGATCTGATCGAACTCAACGAAGCTTTCGCCGCCCAGGTTCTGGCGTGCGATCGCGAATTCCATTTCGACCTAGAAAAACTCAACGTCAACGGAGGCGCGATCGCGCTCGGCCATCCCATCGGCTGCACCGGCACGCGCATTACAGTGACGCTGCTCCACGAAATGCTGAAACGCAAAGCGCGCCGCGGCCTGGCCACGCTCTGCGTCAGCGGCGGCATGGGAATGGCTCTGGCTATCGAAAGCGAGTAGCGCCGCCGTCCCGGTTCTACTCTCTCTCACTCGCTGGAAACATCCGCACTGGCGGCCGACCCACTGCGGTCGCTATACTTATGATCAGGGATATGGCCATCGCCGCCGCAACCGATCTCACCAGCTCGGCCCGTTATTCTATGCCCCTCTCCGCGGTGATCGTCGACGACGAACAACTGGCGCGCGACGAACTCGCCTACCTGCTCAAAGACCTCGGCGAGGTGAACGTGGTCGCACAGGGCAAGAACGGTCTGGAAGCGATCAACCTGATCCGCGAACATAATCCTGACCTGCTATTTCTCGACGTGCAGATGCCGGGCCTGGACGGCTTCGGAGTAATTAAGAAGCTCCTCGACCGCAAGGTTCCTCTTCCGAAGATCGTCTTCGCCACCGCCTTCGACCAATACGCTGTTAAGGCTTTCGAGGTGAACGCCGTCGATTACATTCTGAAGCCCTTCGACAAGAAGCGCGTCGCCCAGTCGATCGAGCGCGCGCGGGCCAAGATCGAAGCGGGCGCCGGACCGGAAGAGAAATTCGAAACCCTGGTGCGGATGTTGGAATCGCAGAAGCCCTCCGGCGCAAAGACGGCGAAGATTCTAATCAAGGCCGCGGGAAGGTTGTTCCTGACCGATCCGAAAGACATCTGTTATGCGACCATCGAGGACGGCGTGATCACCGTCGCTACCAGCGGCCATCTCGGCATGGAAGGCCAATCGAACTGCCGGACGCTCGAAGAACTCTTCGACAATCTCGATCCCAATTCATTCTGGCGCGCCCACCGCTCGTTTCTGGTCAACATCCATCACATCCGCGAAGTCGTTCCCTGGTTCAAAAGCTCCTACCAGCTCCGCATGGACGACAAGAAACAGACGGAAATTCCGGTGAGCCGCGCACAGACCCGCCGCCTGCGGGAACTGTTCAACCTGTAAAAACAGTTCTCAGTTCCCAGTTCTCGGTTCTCAGTGGACAAAATCTGGTTCAGCTCTCCCTCAATAGAAAAGTGCGGGATTTTACTGAGAACTGAGAACTGACAACTGAGAACTAAAAAAGGGCGGACGCAAAATCTGCTTCGTCCGCCCCGGGGGAGGGATATTGTCAGGCCGCAATGGCTTGCAATGCGATGCGGTTGGGAATCACCAGAGTCTCTCCTTCAACTCGAATTAAATCTTTCCGTTTCAGATCGCTTATGAGACGTGTCACCGTTTCTCGCGACGACCCGATCATTTGGGCAATTTCCTCGTGTGTGAATTCGGTGGCTACCCGGAGTTCCCGGTTGCGGGGTTCGTCTGCTACCCATGAAAGCAGCAGGCGGGCGAGTTTCTCCGTCGAGCTTCGGGCGAGCAGCAGATCGTACACATCATCGAATGAAGTCGTGACTTCGCGGGCCAGCAGGGTCGCGCACGCGAGGGCGGCATTGCTGTCGCACTCGATCATCCGCAGGAAGCTGTCGCGTTCCACGAACTTGATCTGGCAAAGCTCGATGGTGGTGACCGTAACCGGAGACGCTCCCCCGGTGACCACCGCACTCAGCCCCAGCACCTGGCGGTCTCCGGCAATTTGCAGGATGATGGTCTTGCCATCGCGGGCTTCGACCGAGAGCTTGGCGCGCCCGGAACAGGCGATGTAAATGCCCCGCGGGGAATGACCCTCCGTCAGCAAAGTGGCGTTGGCGGGATACAGGGTCAGGTGCCCCATCCCGTTGAACACGGTCATTAGAGGTTCAGACAGGGCACAGAAGTCGCCGCTCTGTCTCAGCGAGCAACTCAGACAGTCTTGTGGAATTGCGAAGCGCCGGGGCATACCCATTACAAACACCTGCTGGTCGAAAAAACTGGCTGGCGCAAGCCTTCACCTGGAAT
>JBAVAA010000555.1:0-2960 GCA_049585515.1 Terriglobales bacterium
TCCGGCGAACAGGGTAGCGTGGCCGGGAGCGGTGCGGGTATTGGCGTAGTCGTAATAGCAGTCGGTGAAATAAGCGCCCCGATCCAGAAATACGCGGAAGCCCCCGTCGCCAAACTGGTCGCGATAGCGCTCGAGATAATCTCCGCGGAACTGGTCAATTACGATGACGACAATCAGTTTGGGACGGGCATTGTAAGCGGACGCAAACGCGGCAGAGATCGAACAGAGTAATACCAGCGTCAAGATCAGGGGACGGTGGAGTCTCATTGCGGTTTAGTTTACAGGAGACACACCGCTCTCCGATGTGCGCCTGCACGAAAATCCTTTTTTAGCTAAAGTTAATGCACAATGCTCGATCTGAACTATGTTCGCGACAACCTCCAGCTGGTGGAAGAGAAACTGTGCCAGCGCGGAATGAATCCGGCGGAAGTTTTAAGAGACTTTCGCGTTATCGATGCCGAGCGTCGCCAAGCCATCACCGCCGCAGAAACTCTCCAGGCCCGCCGCAACCGCGCTACCGAGGAAATCGCCAAGCTCAAAAAAAGTGGCCAGGACGCCACGGCGCAAATCAACGAAACCAAGGAGCTCCGCGAACAAATTCAGGAGTCCGAAAAAAAAGCAGCCGAGCAGGAAGTCCGCCTGCGCGAAATCCTGACCTCCATTCCGAATCTTCCACACGACAGCGTGCCGGTAGGGAAGGGTGCGGACGATAACGTGGAAGCGCGCCGCTGGGGCACGCCGCCGCAATTCGATTTCAAGCCAAAATCGCATTGGGAACTCGGTGAACAACTTGGAGTGCTCGACCTGGGGCGCGCGGCCAAAATTTCGGGCGCGAGATTCGCCGTGTACTGGGCGCTGGGCGCACGCCTGGAGCGGGCGCTCGCCAACTTCATGCTCGATCTGCATACGAAAGAGCATGGGTACACAGAAGTGCTGCCGCCGTACCTGGTGAATTCGGAGTCGATGTACGGCACCGGCCAGCTTCCGAAGTTTGCCCAGGATTTGTTTCGCGTGCCTCACGGCGAAAAAGACCTCTGGCTGATTCCGACCGCCGAGGTTCCAGTGACGAATCTCTATCGCGATGAAATTCTGGATGCAGCAAAGTTGCCGGTCTCGCTGACCGCCTACACTCCATGTTTTCGCAGCGAAGCCGGGTCATATGGCAAGGATGTGCGCGGAATTATCCGCCAGCACCAGTTCCAAAAGGTTGAACTGGTAAAGTTCACGCGTCCAGAAACCTCGTATGACGAACTGGAGAAGCTGACTCACAATGCCGAGACCGTTTTGCAGAAACTCGGCCTGCATTACCGCGTGGTCACGCTCTGTACCGCGGATATAGGATTCTCCGCGGCCAAGACCTACGACCTTGAGGTTTGGCTGCCGGGGCAAAACTTATTTCGCGAGATTTCTTCGTGTTCGAACTTCGAAAGCTTTCAGGCGCGGCGGGCGAATATCCGCTACCGTCCTCAGGGCAAGAACAAGACTGAATTTCTGCATACCTTGAATGGCAGCGGCCTGGCAGTGGGACGCACCTGGGTCGCCGTCGTGGAAAACTATCAGCAAGCCGACGGTAGCGTGCGCATTCCGGAGGCGTTGCAGCCGTATATGGGCACCGACCGCATTACGGCACGTTTGCCGTGACGCAGCATTCTGTGTTTTCCGCAGCGCCCCGAATGGCGCTAGCCGAGACGGGGAGGTCTGTCTCTACGGATCGTTTCTGTTTTTTTCGTTCTTAGCAGATTTGCCATCCCATGAATTCCCCAATAGACTGGCAGCAACCCGAAGCCACGACGGTGCTGGAAGGCAACGTCTCTCCAATGGGCTCGATCTGGCGCACAATCCGCGGATACATTCTGTGGTCGTATGAGCGGGGCAGCCTGCACTACGACATCATGGTCACGCTTATCCTTCTCTTTGTTTTTCTTTCGCCGTATTTCATCAACTTTAAGGACAAACCGGTGGAGCGCAATCCGCATCCTACCGGCGTGGTTGTCATTCCCGGCGATAAGGGCGAATTTATCTACCAGATCCAGGCTTCGGCAGTAAACACCGCGGACGGCAAAGATGTCCGGCGCCAACTGGAGCAGATCATTGAACCCATCTCTGGGGCGGTCAGCATTACCAGGTACGAGACGGTGAAAGACAGCAGCGGGCGTCTGCTGAGCTACAGAGTCTGGGTGGAAAAAGAATAGTAGCTGGTTCGAAATTTCCGATTCATTGATGAAAATTAGGGTCCCATCTATCGTTCTTGAAGTTGCGCTCGCCGGTTTGCTCATCACGTCAGCTGCGCGACCGCAGATTGTCGGTGAATCCGCCGAACTGGAGCACGTCCTTGCCGAGATGGATGGCGCGGGCCGAAACTTCAAGACCGCCGAGGCGAGTTTCGTCACCGATCACTACTATGCCGTTATCAAGGACATTGATGAAACGGCAAGACAGAAGGGCACGATTTATTTCCGGCGCGAGGCTGGCGAGATACAGATGGCTGCTCATCTCGTCGCTCCCGACGAGGAGTACCTTCTTTATAGCGGCGGCAAATTTCAGCGATACAAACCCAAGATCGATCAGGTCGACCAATACAATCCTGGCAAGACTCGCGGCGACGTCGAGAGCTTTCTCGTGCTCGGCTTCGGCGGCAGCGGACAGGATCTGCTCAAGTCTTACGCCGTGAAGTCTCTGGGGCCGGAGACCGTTAACGGCGTTAAGACCGAGAAACTGGAGTTGATTCCGAAATCCGACCGTTTTCGAAGCAATGTCGCACGGATCTTGCTCTGGATCGACCCGGATCGCGGAATTTCGGTGCAGCAGCAGTTCTTTGAGCCAGACGGCGATTACCGTGTGTCGAAGTACTCCGATATAAAGATCAATCAGAAACTTCCCGATGATGTCTTCAAGCTGAAAACGACGAAGAAAACGAAGTTCATCTCGCCGCAAAGCTAAGGGAAGAAAGGGCGCTGGAC
>JBAVAA010000556.1:0-2841 GCA_049585515.1 Terriglobales bacterium
GATGTCGATTGGTCCTCTTTCGGCGATGTCGCCGATCCCGGCGTTTGGAGCCAGGTTCACGATGAAGGCGTTCAGGCTTTGGAAAACATAGCCAACATACGCGTGCCGGTCATCGCGGCCATCGAAGGACGTGCCCATGTGCACTCAGACTACGCGCTACTTGCCAGCGTAATTGTGGCAGGGGAGGGTGCGACCTTTCAGGATGTGGCCCACTTCGGCGCGGGGGTTGCCCCCGGTGACGGAATCTTTACCACGTGGAGTTATCGCGCGGGAGCGGGACGAGCGGAAGCGTTCCTGTTGAACCCGCAGCCGCTGCCGGCGCGTACTGCACGCGAATGGGGAGTGGTTGCCGAGGTTGTGCCGAACGGCAAGGCGCTCAGTCGGGCGCGGGAATTGGCCGAGCTCTACCTGAAGGCTCCGGAGGTGACCCGCCGAAACACACGGATCCACTTCATTCAACCGTTGAAGGAGCGCATCGTGCGAGAAGTTGGCTACGGATTGTCGCTCGAAGGAGCGTCGTCCGCCGACCTCGTCAAATCAATGCGAGCCAAGAGCGAACCTGTTGCTCAGAAAGGAAAAGTCGCATGAAGAGCGCCGAGATCCTTAGCGTCGTTGCTCTTCAAACTACTTGACGCATGCCGGCGGACCAACCGATACCAGCTTGGCATCGAGTTGTTCTCTCATCTGCTGCCAGGCGTGCCTGGCTTCTTCTACCGACCCTTCATCTTCGATGGTCGTGATGTCACCCGCATTCCGATCCTGAGTGACGGCCTTCAGTACCCGGCGCATGATCTTGCCACTGCGTGTCTTGGGCAGCATCTCGACGAAATTCAAATCGCCGATTACAGCGATCGGTCCCAGTTCATGGCGCACTTGTTCCAGCAGCGCCTTTTTCATTTCCTCCGATGCTTCAAACCCTTGCTTGAGCACGACAAAGTCTGAAATGACCTCGCCACGGAGATCGTCGGCGCGGCCTACTACACCGGATTCTGCTACCGCTGGATGCGTGAGAAGCGCGGTTTCCACTTCGATGGTGCCGATGCGGTGTCCGGCAATATTGAGGATCTCGTCGGCGCGGCCGGCGAACCAGATGTAGCCATCATCGTCGATATGTGCCGAATCTCCGCTGTAATACACATCGCGAATGATCTGCCAGTAATCGCGGCCGTAGCGTTCCTTTTCTCCCCAAAGCGCCGGCGTCAAGCCGGGGAAGGGACGCCGGATCACCATGATGCCTTTCTCATTCCGGCCGCAGGCCGTGCCGTCCGCCTGCACTACTTCCGCGTGAATGCCCGGCATGGGAATCGTTGACGAACCCGGCTTGATGGGCAGCATGCTGATCCCATAGGGATTGCCGAACACGGGACCGCTGGTTTCGGTCTGCCACATATGATCGATGACCGGAATTCTGTCTTTGAAAATTTTCTTCTGCAGCCACTCCCAAGCTGGAGCGTTGAGGACTTCACCGGCGCAAAAGACACGTTCGAGGTAAGAGTGATCGGTCTTGAGCAGCGGCGCATCCCCGTATTTCATCAGCATTCGCACCGCGGTCGGCGAAGTAAAAATGCCGGTGACGCGGAACTCCTCAATCGCGGCTCTCCAGTTCGATTCTGCCGCGGGATAATCCAGCGCGCCTTCAAAAGCGACCGTGGTGGCTCCGGCGATCAGCGGCGCATAGATGATGTAACTGTGACCGACGATCCAGCCGATATCGGAGGTTGACCACCACACATCGGTGGGTTTGAGACCGAAGACCCATTTGCCCATGCTATGGATATGAACCTGATAGCCACCGTGAGTGTGGACCGCCAGCTTCGGCGTCGCGGTGGTGCCGGAAGTAGCAAGGATGAATGCCGGTTCATTGGCTTCCATCTGGACGTAGTCGCCGCTGTGGCCGCTGGCGCCGCTCAGGAACTCTTCCCAAGCTACATCGCGTCCTTTGGTCCAGGGGATTTCCTTTCCCGTCCGTTTCAACACGATCACGTGCTCTACGTCACTTCCGCCTTGCAGCGCTTCGTCGACGATCAACTTGAGGTCGGTGTTCTTGCCCTTGCGATAGGTCACGTCGGCGGTGAAAAGCAGTCGCGATCCGCTGGCTCGTACGCGGTCGCCCAGCGCCTTCGCGCCAAAACCCGCGAAGACCACGGAATGAATAGCGCCAATGCGAACCGTTGCCAGCATCAGAATGATGGCTTCGGGGCAGGTGGGCATATAGACCGTGAGGCGATCGCCCTTGCTGATACCCAAGCCGCGCAGCGCCGCCGCTACCCGTTCTACTTCGTAGAGCAGTTGGGCATAAGTGAAGACTCGCCGCTCGCCGCGTTCGTTGAAATAAATCAGCGCTGTGTGCCCGCCCCAGCCCCGCTTCACGTGATAGTCGAGAGCGTTGTAAGCGAGGTTGGTCTGCGCCCCGACGAACCATTTAAAAGTCGGTGGAGTCCAATCCAGCACTCGGTCCCATTTGCGAAACCACGGTAGCTGCTCTGCCGCGCGTCCCCAGAAAGCGTCCGGATCTTGCGTTCCCTCATCGATCCACTTTTGCACTATCGGGCTGATCAGGCTCATTGGCTTCTCCACGAGTACCGAATCAAGAGTTGAATAACGATAGCGCGGATTCTGACTCCGCTGATGGTCGCAAGCAGTGACGCCGATCACAGCATGATGTGTTCATACGACACTCCGATGGACGGAGATGTTCACCACAAAGCATTTTTCCCGGAAGCGGAGTTTCGAGCCGGTTAGTCTAAACGCACCAAATCACGCTTATCAGTGACCGCCGTCACAGCGCCAGTTCTAAAAACCTCATAGCGTTGCCCCCCAGTTCTGTGGCAAGGCCTGAGC
>JBAVAA010000557.1:0-1619 GCA_049585515.1 Terriglobales bacterium
AGCAAGAACCATCCTCAGTGTGTGTGGCTGCGATCACCGGCGGTGGATGTGATTCTGCCAACAGAAGCTGACTGTCCGAGTTGGTTCCAGCTGAATCCCGAAGCGACGGGCTACTTTCGCAGCGGATATGACGAAAACCAATTCCAAAATCTAATTGATCATGGATGGGAGCATCTTTCGCCAGTGAATCAGACCGTGGTACTCGACGATTGGTATGCTCTGGTTCTCGATGGATCGGCTCCTGCAGCCAAGGCCTTGTGGGCGATCGCACGAATCGCCAACTCACTTTCGCCCGAATCAACGCTTGCTGCCGTGGAAATAGTGAAGGGTATTGGAGCGACGCTTCCTCCTGAATTCGTTGGTGCTTGTGCGCATTACGTGCAACAGGTGTTCGGCGACCGAGCCCGTTCATTGGGGTGGATCTCCTCATCCATAGAAGACCCTCGTCAGCGTTCGCTGCGTGGCTCATTGGTTCTGTTTGTTGCCGTCGAGGGACAGGACCAGACACTTCAAATACAAGCCAGGGAACTGGCTTTCAAGTGGGTAGCGGATCACTCGAGTGTGGATCCGGAGGTGTCCGGCTCGGTCCTGATTGTGGCTGCACATGGGGGAGACAAGGAGCTATTTGATCGCTACTTGGGCGCCCTGCGGAGCGCAGACAGCCCCCGCGAGAAACGATTGCTCCTGTTGGCCCTCGGGTCGTTTCAGGATGCGTCTCTCGAAGAGCGGGCAGAAAATATTTTCCTTAATGACACAGTGAACTTCCGGCAATGGATGGTCGCGATGACCGCCAGCCCGGCTCGGCCGGAGTTTGCTGCCAAGCGGCTTCAGTTTGTAAAAGCGCACATCGACGCAATTCTCGAAAGTCAAAGCGCAGATCACGAAGACCGGAACGAACGGCTCATGGAATTACCAAGCGTCGCAGAAGGAGCATGCGATGAAGCAATCGGAAACGATATCGCAGGTTTCTTCCGGCCGCTGTTAGCCGCCGTTTCAGGCGGTGAAGCAAGCTTGGCAAATGTCCTCACTGGCATAAGCGCTTGCTCCCGTCGGCGAGAGGCACAGGCAAGCAACTTGCGCGATTACTTGACCGCTGCTGCCCATACTGCTGCTGCCCATAGTAATGACGATAAATGATCCAAACCCGGAGATAGTGCAGTCCGTCCGCCGCCCTCGAAACTGGGTGGCTGGAATGCTGATCGCGGCTGTCCTCGCGGGAAGCGGAACCGCACAACCGGCAACGTTTTCCTCACGCGAGCGTAAGGGGTTCCGCGAATATGTGGCGCGTACTGCGGATACTCTGGTGGTTCATGCCGAGAAGAAGGAATCCGGGGTGACTTGGCTTAATGTTGCTAAGGACGATAGTTTCACGGAGTCGACGGATTTCTACCGGGGCAACTCGGGCACCAGCTACTTTTTGTTGAAGGCCTACGTTCTCACTCACGGCAGCAAATATCTCAGGACCGCGGAAGATGGCTTGGCTTACATCAAGAGTCGGGCAACGAAGGAGGCAAGTGGACTTTCGTTGGACCCCGTCGAAAACGGATTGTTCGTAGGCAATGGCGGCCCAGGATATACATTCCTCTATGCCTACGAAGTCACCCGGAATCGTGAATACC
>JBAVAA010000558.1:0-6580 GCA_049585515.1 Terriglobales bacterium
GTATCCCGATCCGAGAAAGACCCACCTCCTCGAGAAACTGCAATTTCTGCAGAAGAACCATTTGAACCTGTATTCGGGAGATCGTTAGAAGTCTGACCAAATAAATCGTCGAATGTCATCGTCCCGCGAAAAGTCCGTCGTCTTATGTCTCCTGCTGGTGATGGCCACCCTCGCTTTCTACAATCCCATCGTCCGTAACCAGTTCGTCGATTTCGACGATCTGTCTTACATCGTGAAGAACCCCCAGATTCAGCACGGCCTCACGTGGGCTACCGTGAAATGGTCGTTCACAACCTTTCGCGAGGGAAACTGGCATCCGCTGACCTGGTTCTCACACGCCCTCGACTACCAGCTCTTTCACCTGAATCCAGCCGGCCATCACTACACCAATCTCTTGCTGCATACGGCGAACGCCGTCCTCCTTTTTCTGCTCTTGCTGCGGGCCACCGGATTGGCCTGGCCAAGTTTTCTGGTGGCCGCATTGTTCGCCCTGCATCCCGTCAACGTCGAATCGGTTGCCTGGGCTGCCGAGCGCAAGAATGTGCTCAGCATGTTCTTCTTCCTCCTCGCTATCCATGCCTATGACCGCTATGCGCGTACCGGCAGACTTCTTCTGTACGTGCTGGTTGCCCTTCTTTTTGCGCTGGGCCTGATGGCGAAACCCCAGATTGTCACTCTGCCCTTTGTGCTTCTGCTCTGGGATTACTGGCCGCTCGAGCGATTCGGCGTTCGATTCGGCGCTCGAACGCCTGCGGCTCAAACTGCTCCAGACGCTCCCGCTTCTACGCTGTCTCCCGTCCCGCGCTCGTTCTCGTTTCTCGTGTGGGAGAAGCTGCCTTTTTTTATTCTGGCCGCCGCCGATTGCGTAGTCACCGTACTCGCGCAACGCGCGGGTGACGCGGTACGAAGCGTAACTGAAGTGTCGTGGTCGGCGCGTCTCGAGAATGTCTTCCTGGCATACGCGCGCTATCTCGGAAAGGCGTTCTGGCCCACGCGCCTGGCTCCGCTGTATCCGCGCCCGTGGAATTCGCTGCCCGCCTGGCAGGTGGCTGGCTCCGTCGCGCTGCTCGTTCTGCTGTCGGTCGTGGTCCTGCTCTTGCGCCGGCGGCGCTATCTGCTCGTGGGCTGGTTCTGGTTCCTGGGGACGTTAATCCCAATGATCGGGATCATCACTGTCGGCGAGCAGACCATGGCCGACCGCTATGCCTACATCCCCTATATAGGATTGTTTATCGCAGTTGTTTGGACTGTAAATGACTGGATTCTAAATGTCGGGTTTTTGCATGCTGGAATCCCCGACTCAGCCACAGCCCGTCGGATTTCCATCCTCCGGCGCGCGGTCCCAGCCCTAGGTGTACTCTTCATTCTCGGATGTCTCACCCACCGGCAACTCGCCTACTGGCGCGACGACGAAACTCTGTGGCGCTATACGTTGAGTGTCACTGAGCGGAATTACATGGCGCACAACAATTTGGCTCTAGCCCTGGCCAAGCAGGGCCGCTCCGACGAAGCGATCGCCGAGTTTCGCGCGGCCACGCTCCTGCATAAATATCCTCCCGGCCAAATTGTCGCACTCGCAAACTATGAATTGAGCGTGGGCCATCTTCAGGAGGCCATCGAGGCATGCGATTCAGTGCTCTATCAATCGAACGATCCGAATAATCCACCCGATGCGAGGATACAGGCCGCCGCGTGGATCGAACTAGGTCAAGCCCACTCCGAGTTAGCTCGTTACGACCAGGCCGCTGATGACTATCACAATGCACTTCGCCTCAATCCGGAAAATTCCCTGGCGCTGATCGGTTCCGGGTTAGTGGCTCTGCGCCAGCAGCAGCCGGAGGCAGCGGTCGTCCAATTTGGACATGCCGTGAGAGTCACCCCCACTGCGGTAAATTATCTTTTGCTCGCGCAAGCGCTGCGCCATGCCGGCCGGCCGGCCGAGTCCGATGGCGCCCTGGAGCAGGCACACAAGATTTCCCCGGATCTGGCCCAGGCACAAGTGGTAGCCGCGCAATTCCTATCATTCGCCGGACTGAAGCCGCTGTAAGGCAGCTCTCAGCTGTCAAGCTATTCCCGCTTCAGCAGCAGGCAAGTAATATCATCATGCTGCGGCGTATTCCCCACATACACATCCAACTCCGCCCACAGCTGGCGTAAAACTTCAGCCGGGGTCGATCCCGATTCGCGATCCACCAGCCGTATCAATGGCGGCTCGCCATATTCCTCCTCTTTGGAATTGAATGCTTCGACTACCCCGTCCGTAAAAATCACCAGCCAGTCTCCGGTCTCCAACCGAGTCGTTCCCACCTGGTACGTCGATTCCGAAAAAATACCGACCGGAATTCCCCCCGCCTCCAGTCGCTCGATCACGCCCGACTTCCTTCGCAGAATCGGGACATTGTGTCCGGCGTTGATATAAACCACATCTCCGGTCGCAGGGTTGAGCTCGACAAAAAAAGCGGTTGTGAAGCGCGCTCCGCCCTGGCTGTTCCCACACGTATAGCGATTCACGCCCATCACCAATTCCGCCAGTGCGATACCGCTCGTCGACAGCGTTCGCAGACTAGCCTGGAAGGTCGCCATCACCATCGCCGCCGGAATGCTCTTTCCCGCCACATCAGCCACCACAAACAGAACCCGTTCGGCGCCAAGCTCGCGGCCGGGCCGCAAGATGACATCGTAGTAATCGCCCGCCACCGTGTTTGCCGGACGCGTCGCATAAGCAATTTTGTAGCCCGGAATCTGTAGCGGCGCTCCCGGCAACATCCAGGCTTGAATGTCTTTGGCAATCTCGAGGTCGCGTTTCATCACCACGCGATCCGCCAGCTCCAACAGCAAGACGACGAACATCAACATCCCGCCCCAGAAGTGCAGGTCCGGTCCTCCGACCTCGACATGATTGTTGCCGTTGGTATAACTAACCCCTCCGGTAGGAAAGAAAAGCAGAATCAGCGCGAGCAGCAGCAAGATGCGGCGAGCAGGGGTCAGCTTTTCCAGGATCGCCCAGAACACCGCCTTCGCGATCTGCCAGCCGCGCTTAAATTTGGATGGCTCCTCGGGAAGTTGGTCAAGCCCAGCCGAGTAGAGTCGGTAACTCGAGCGCGCGTCTTTTTCGAACTGCGACCAGAGCTGGTGAATAGCCAGCCCCTCGCTTACCCGATACCAGAAGTGCCGGGCTTTATCCTGGGGCGTTGGGGCAATCTTGGGAGAAGCCATGGCGGACTCAACATTATAGGCTGAGGCTGACCTTTGCTCGTGTGGGACTGGCCGTGTGGGGACGGGCGCCTCGCCCGTCCGGCCCACACTCAAAACAATTCCATCTGCTCAATTCCTATGTGCGTGCTCCGACTGCTGCGCGCGTGCATCTCTCCAAAACCATACTTCCGCCGCAGAGCCGTCATCAACTGCGACAACCGCTGCCCATATCCCTTGGGCAAAAATGCCCGTTCCGCATAACGGGTCCGGTAATGTTCAACCAGAGAAGGGAAGTGCTCTTCCAGGAACGGCATGAACACAGCCGCCGAGCATGGCTTCAGAAAAAGCGGATTGGCATAAACATATTTCGCCCCCGCCTCACCAGCCGCTTTCACCAGCGCCTCAAGATCGCCCGGCCGGTCCGTAATCAATGGCAGTACCGGAGCGCAGATCACTCCCGCATCGACGCCCGCCAGATTCAACTGCCGAACCGCTTCCAGCCGCAGATCGGGGCGCGGCGCCCGCGGCTCCAGCTTTCGCGCCAGTTCTGTATCCACGGTGGTCACGGTCACATTCACAAAAATTCGATTGTGCTCGCCCACCCGCCGCAGAATCTCTGCATCGCGCGTCACCAGGTTCGACTTGGTGACAATTCCGATCTCAAGCCCGGAATGCCGTGCCAGCTCTTCAAGGATTGCGCGCGTAATCTCAAAGCGCCGCTCCGCCGGCTGATACGGATCGGTAGCTGTGCCAATCGCAATCTGTTCCCCACGCTTGACCTTCTTCAATTCGGATTGCAGCAGCGCGGCGGCTTGTTGTTTCACAAAAATCTTTCGTTCGAAATCCACGCTGTCGCGCAGTTCCATGAATTCGTGCGTATAACGCGCATAGCAGTACTTGCAGGCAAACTCGCAACCCCGGTAGGGATTGATCGCCCAGGTAAACGGAAGATTGCGCCCGCTAACCACTCGGCTGAGCAGAGATCGCGTCCCGAGAGTGAAGTATTCAACGTTGTGTCCCTCGCGCAGAGACTCACCGTCGGCGGCGATTCGGGCAATGCCGACGAGTTTCGGGCCGGAGTCGGTTTCCCGGAATAAGGGAAGAGAATCCATTTGTGGGTGTTCGCTATCTATTCGCCTGACAAGAATAGCCTCAAGTTTCCATGCCTGTCAAACCAGAAGTTTTTTCCAAATCGGTACCAGGACAAATTTTAGAAACCATGCCAAGCCGCCTTGCGCTGGAGGCACTCCCGTGTACAATGTCCGCAAGAGTACATTAAAAAGAACGCTTCCCGACCATTGTGCGCCAGCGGAACCCGCCTTTCTGGCGCTGCCGATTTCTCCCATCAACCCAAGCAATAAGCAAAGCAGCGCTTTGCGGAATCGCGAATCATTCATGAAAATCCTGCTCTACAACCCCGACAACGGAGTCACACGCAATTTCATGCCGCATCTGTGGATGTTCCTGCTGCAGGCGCTAACGCCGCCGGGCCATGAAGTGCTGCTGGTGGATGGCAACGCTAATCCGATGAACGAAGCGGGGATCGCGCAGTTTGTCCGCGACAACAAGATTGGACTGGTCGGCATCGGCGCCATGACCCGAATGATTGCCAAGGCATATCGCATGGCCGACGCGGTTCGGGGCGCCGGGGTTCCCGTGGTAATGGGCGGACCGCACGTGACCGAGATGGCCGACGAGGCGCTAGGTCGAGACGGGGGCCCACGACATGCCGACGCCGTTGCGCTGGGCGAAGCCGATGCCACCTGGCCGCGAATTGTGGAAGACGCCGTGCGTGGCGAGCTCAAAGAAATTTATGCGCCGGTGGACGCCTTCGGCCAGGAGAGCAAGCCGTCGCTCAAGGAATATCCGGTGATTCCTTGGCAGTCGATTGATCTGAAGCAATTCAATCTGGTGCCCAAGGCTTTTACGTCTTTGCTTCAGAAAATCGGAGAAGGCTGGGGATCGTTCCGCATTATTCCCGTCGAATCCGGCCGAGGCTGTCCTTATGGCTGCGAGTTCTGCACGGTGACCGGATTCTTCGGAGACTCGATTCGTTTCCGCACCAACGAAAGCGTGGTCAACGAGCTTCTGTTATTAAAAGCCCGAGCCCGCGCCGAGAAAGGACAGATGGCAGTCTTCTTCATCGACGACAATTTCGCCATCAACATCAAGCGCACCAAGTCGCTGCTGCGCGACATCATAGCCGCCAAAGCGCAAGTGCATTGGGTGGCGCAGATCAGCGCCAATTTGTTGCGCGACGAAGAACTCGTCGACCTGATCGCGGCTTCGGGAGGCAAATGGATTTTTATCGGCATGGAGTCTATCGATCCCGCCAATCTGAAAGACGTCAACAAGGGATTCAACAAGCCGGGAGAATATGCGGCCGTCCTCGAACGGCTGGCGCAACGAAACGTCTATGCCATCACGTCGTTTATCTTTGGCATGGACAACGACACTGTTGGGGTCGCCGAGCGAACGCTGGGACAAGTGCGCACCTGGCCTCCCGGCCTTCCCATCTTCGGCCTGCTCACTCCGTTACCCGCAACCCCGCTCTACAAACGTCTCGAGAAAGCCGGCCGTCTCACCAGGCCCAAGCATTGGCAAGAGTTCATCCCATTTGCGATGGCCCACACCCCGCTGAAGATGACCATCGAAGAGGCTCACGCCGAAGTGAATCGAGGATGGGCCGAGGCTTACAGTCCGGAGGCACTGACGGCCGCGGTCGAGTCGCTGAACGATCAACCCCTGGGCTATCGCGTCAACATCTTTCTCGCGCGTCTCTGTTTCCGCGGCATCTATTTCCCCATGATGGGGAAAATGGCATGGGTGAAGGTGATTGCACAAAATCGGCGAACCATCCTCAAACTGGTAAGGGAAGGCTTCAAGGCCGGCGCCTGGCGCGGCGCACCAGCGAGAATTCCCACAAGCCCTGTGCCACAAACTGGATCAGTCGACGCTTCCGCTCAACCAGCTCAGGGGTGAACTGAGTTGGCGCGCGATTGTCTTGTGGTTGCCCTTCACTTGAAAGGCACTTAAATGCTTTTCAACCTGCGAAAGCTGCTGCTGAGCGGTGCTGCCTGTACCGATAGCTACGTTCTTGCTAAAATCATTGTCATCAATCACCCTCCGTCCGCCTGAGGAGCACAAGATTCTATGGCCTACGTAATTGCCGAGCCCTGCATCGGAACCAAAGACACCGCCTGTGTTGACTCCTGTCCCGTCGATTGCATTCATCCCAAGAAAGACTCCGAAAAGTTCGCGACGGAAGAGATGCTGTATATCGACCCCGTGGAATGCATCGACTGCGGCGCCTGCGTCCCGGTGTGTCCGGTGTCGGCCATCTTCGCCCTCGACGACCTGCCGGAAAAGTGGAAAGAGTACACCG
>JBAVAA010000559.1:0-5398 GCA_049585515.1 Terriglobales bacterium
TCGAGGACGATCTGGGGATTGGATTCATTCCCATCGATTCCGTGCACTCGCCGGTGCGCAAGTGCAATTACACCGTCGAAGCCGCGCGCCTCGGGCAGATCACCGATTACGACAAACTGACGGTCGAGGTCTGGACGAACGGTTCGATTACTCCCGGCGATGCGCTGGGATTATCGGCGAAGTTGATCAAAGACCACATGAACATCTTCATCAACTTCGAAGAGGAGATCGAGACGGCGGCATCGAGCGAAGAGCGCCGGCCGGAGATCAAGAACGAGAACCTGAACCGTTCGGTCGAGGAACTGGAACTCTCGGTGCGCAGCTACAACTGCCTGAAGAACGCCAACATTCAGTCGATCGGCGAACTGGTACAGAAGACCGAAGCTGAGATGCTGAAGACGAAAAACTTCGGCCGCAAGTCGCTGAACGAAATCAAGGAGATCCTCTCCTCGATGGGCTTGAGCCTGGGTATGAAGATCGACGAGCACGGGAACGCCGTGCCAGGTCCGACCTCGAACCAGGTGCTGCCCGCTTCGGCGTACGGCGATAACGATCTGTAGAACAGTTGCCAGTTGCCGGTGGTCAGTTGCCAGTAAAGCTTCTGACCCAACCGGCAACTGGCGGATAATTTTCGAGCCACTGGCAACTGGCCGCTGGCAACTGACAACTGGGGTTAAGAGATGCGTCACAAAGTTGCGGGATACAAACTGGGACGAACGACTTCGCACCGGCGCGCGATGCTGCGGAACATGGTTACGTCGATCATCATGGAAGAGCGGATTGAGACGACGGTGGTCAAGGCGAAGGCGGTTCGTCCGTCGGTAGAGAAAATGATCACGCTCGGAAAGAAGGGCGATCTGGCGGCGCGCCGTCAGGCTGCGTCCTATTTGATGACCGGGGAAGCGGTCACCAAGCTCTTCGACACCGTGGCCCCGCGTTTCGGCGATCGGAATGGGGGATATACGCGCATCGTGCGCACCGCGTGGCGCAAAGGAGACGGAACGGAAAAAGCGTTCATCGAACTCCTGGGCAGCGAGCAGGTGCTCGATGAAAAGCGGCAGAAGCGGGCGGAAATCCGCGCCAAGCGGGCCGAAGAGAACCGCAAAGCGATGGAACAGGCCGACGCCGAAGCGCAGGCTCAGAAAGATATGGCTGCGAATGAGGCCGAAGGGAAGACTGAGGGCAGCGACAAGAAAGAATAGTTGTTCGTAACCCTGAAGGTTGCTTCACAAATATTCTCGAAAGTGAAAAAGGCGTCCGAAATGGACGCCTTTTTCCTGCGATGCTTGACCAACCGAACTACTGTCCTAACGGCCCGCTTACTGTGCCGATGAAACCAGTTTTGTTGTCGAGCACGGCCAGGCGAAGTTCTTTGCCTCCGGCAGGAATCGCTATATCAATTGGCACCATCATCCCGTGATCGAGGATTTGCTGATAGGTGGCTGAATCGAACGATCGATCCACCCGGACGCTCTGGGCCGCCATACTCTTGTCGCTCGAACCCCAGATGGTGGCGTAAAGATCCACATTCATCTTTTTGGCGCCGCCTGCATCCTCCGCGGTCAGGGTGTGAGCATCCACGAGGAACAACACCCGGATCTTGCCGGGATCGGCAGGCTTCGCTTGCGCCTTGAACGAGATCTGCGTGGCAGGAGCATCGATGGCAAGAGCGGCGGCTACGTCCTGCTCGTAGTTATGGTTCTTGATCGGACCGGGTTCGATGGCGAAGTAACCCTTGCGGTAGCGCAACTGCGTGTCGCCCTGATTCACTTTCACTTTGAGGTTGCGCAACTTTCCATCCCATTTCTTATTCTCAGGATAATAGCCGAGCGAGTAAGAAGCTTTTTCGTCGGATGCGGCCAGGGCAATACCATCCTTGATTTCGTTTTGATTGATGTAGGCCTTGCCGCCGGTTTGCGCGGCGATTTCCTCCATGGTTCCCTGAGTAGACTGCAATGCGGAAATTTTAGTTCCCGCTCTGTCGCTGAATGCAGTGTCGCTATAGACGGAGCCTTGTTGAGTTGCCGAACTCTCCATCCCGCTGACCAGTCCGTGAAGATCGACGGGATAAATCGCGATGCCGGCGCTTGCCAGTTCCGACTCTGCTAGGCGGATCTCTTGCCCGTGGAGTTGCCGCTGTTCGGCTGCTTGTGAGCCGGCGGCGTTGACTCCTGCCGATCTTTGCCTTCCCTGACCCGGCAAATCCGCGAGCAGTTCCGCATCGCTCACGGCGCGGTCTTCCGGGATGAGGTCAAACGGCAAGTTGGCGGTGAGCCAGACCACGTTCTTGCGCCCCGGCAAACCGCCAAGGAGCCGGGAAAGCGACTGCATGGCATCGAGCGTAATCAGGGTGCGGCGTTCGATGTTGAATCCGATTTGAAGATCGGCAAAGTCCTGCAAGGCCTGACTGGCCAGTCCGATCCCGGCAGTATCTCCTCGCGGTCCTGCTCCAAGGCCGCCAGCGGCATGCGATTCCGGGGGCGGCGCTCCGGGTTGCAGAATTTGCTCCTGCGGCCTGAAATTCTTGATTGCGGTGAGCAGAACCTGGGGATCGCTGGTGAATTGCTGCAGCACACTCAACCGATCGGTTAGAGTCAACACCGCCATCGGACGGCCCGTCTGGCCCTGTTGCAAGACGTATTTCAACATCTGCGAACGCGCGTAGGATTGGTCTTTGAATGCCGAGTTTGCCGCGTCGAGAAGCAGGACGGTTGGAACCCCGGCGGGAGTCACGTTTTCGGGATGATTGGAAAGAATGCCGGCGGGCACAGGTGTTGGGCCGGCGGTGTTGACGATGCCGGGCGGGACGAACACGGAAATCTTCTGCTTTTTGCCATTTTCTTCGAGCGTGAAGTCTTCGGGCTTCAGACCCGTCACCGGCTGGCCGTTCTTGTGCGTTACCACCACATCCACAACCACGAGCCGCGTATTGGCGCGGATGGTGATGGCCGGGACGTCGGAGGGCGGCTGCTGGGCAGCTAAGAATGCTGGGCTTGACGCCAATACGACGAGGAATGAAACGAGCGCGGCCCGAAAGCGCGGGTCAGCCGACATAGAAACCTCCACAGTTGTTTCTGAAGCAGGCGAATCACTCGGAATGTACAGTGTTTCGCGAGCTTGGGCAAACTGCGCGAAAGCCTCGAAGCGCCCCACGATAGCGGAAACGTCCTGATATTTTCGACGGGCCAGGAACTGTGTTTGCCTGATGGGTATGCGCTCCTTACAATAGAACTTCATCCAAATCTATGATTCATTTTCCCGTCCCCGAAGCCCTCACATTCGACGATGTATTACTGGTGCCGGCGCATTCTGGAGTGGTGCCTGCCAACACCAACACGCAGACCCAGGTCTCGCGCAACATCCGGCTGAACATTCCGATCGTCAGCGCCGCCATGGATACGGTGACCGAGTCACATATGGCGATAGCTATGGCGCAGCAGGGCGGCCTTGGAATTATTCATCGCAACCTGAGCATCGATCAGCAGGCCAATGAAGTCGACAAGGTGAAACGGTCAGAGAGCGGCATGATCGTCGATCCGGTGACAATGTCGCCGGATGCCAAGGTTTCCGATGCCCTCGATGTTATGCAGAAATATAAGATCTCCGGTGTGCCGATCACCTTGAAAGATGGAAAACTGGTTGGCATTCTCACCAATCGTGATTTGCGCTTCGAGACGCGCTTCGATATTCCCATCAGCCAGGTGATGACCAAGAAAAACCTGATCACCGTGCCGGTGGGCACGACGCTGGAACAGGCAGAAGAGATTCTGCATGAGCATCGGGTCGAAAAACTTCTGGTGGTGGATGACAAGTACACGCTGAAGGGATTGATCACGGTCAAGGACATTCAGAAGAAACTGAAGTATCCGGGTGCGGCCAAGGACGATAAAGGACGGTTGCGGGTAAGTGCGGCCATCGGCGCGACCGGCGATTTTCTGGAGCGCGCGCAGGAGCTGGCGAAGGCGAAGGTCGATGTGCTGGCGATCGACAGCGCGCATGGACACTCCGCGCTGGTGCTGGAAGCGGTGAAGAAAGTGAAAGCGAAGCTGCCGGATGTGGAGCTGATCGCGGGCAACGTAGCGACCTTCGATGGCGCCTGCGACCTGGTTCGCGCGGGAGTAGATGGGATCAAGGTCGGCATTGGGCCGGGTTCGATCTGCACGACGCGCATCGTAACCGGTGTCGGGGTTCCGCAGATTACGGCGATTGCGGAGGCGACTCGGGCCACGCGTGATTCGGGCGTTCCGGTGATTGCCGATGGCGGCATTAAATACTCGGGTGATATCAGCAAGGCGCTGGCAGCGGGCGCTTCGGCGGTGATGGTTGGATCGATGTTTGCCGGAACGGACGAGAGTCCGGGTGAACTGATTCTGTATCAGGGCCGCACTTTCAAAGCGTATCGCGGCATGGGATCGCTGGGCGCAATGGCTGCTGGGTCGAGCGAGCGCTACTTTCAAAATTCCGATGAAGATGCGTCGACGGCCGTCCCACCGATGGGCGAAGAGTCGAACCGGCTCGGAAAGCTGGTGCCGGAAGGAATTGAGGGGCGCGTTCCGTATCGCGGTTCGGTGTCCATGATCGTGCACCAGATGGTGGGCGGGCTGAAGTCGGGCATGGGTTATTGCGGATGCCAAACCATCGCCGACCTGCAGCAGAAGGCGAGATTTGTGCGCATCAGCGCCGCCGGACTGCGCGAAAGCCACGTACACGACGTTATGATCACGCGCGAAGCTCCGAACTATGCGGCCGAGTGAGTGGGAATGAGCGGCGAGTCC
The DNA here is from genome assembly GCA_049585515.1 of Terriglobales bacterium. Classification (GTDB taxonomy): domain Bacteria; phylum Acidobacteriota; class Terriglobia; order Terriglobales; family Acidobacteriaceae; genus Acidiflorens. The sequence continues at coordinate 4,776 of JBAVAA010000559.1, forward strand.
GGCTTGACTGAGTCTCGTCCCAACCTTGTGCGCGCCTGGTGGCCGGCCGCTGTCTGGATCGGGCTCATCACGTTCGAGTCCACCGACTTCTTCTCCGCCGAGCATACCGGAAGCGTGCTCTACGCGCTGTTGACGCGCCTGTTTGGCCATATCAATTTGCACTCCTTCCTCGTATTCCATCACTACCTGCGCAAAAGTGGACACGTTGTCGGCTATGGCATTCTGTGCCTGCTTCTGCTGCGTGGATGGCGGGCGACATTCGGTCACGCGCGAGCGTTATTCTGGCGTACGGCACTGCTGGCCTGGTTGGGAACGGCATTTGTCGCTTCGATGGATGAGTGGCATCAGAGCTACATTCCATCGCGGACCGGCACCTGGCGGGATGCCGTGCTCGACAGCGTGGCGGGCCTGGTGTTTCTGATCTTCGCGTATGTCCGGTTGGGGGGACGGGACGAGGCGCCCTGATTCCCCACAGCGAGCCTCATCCTCAGCGGCTTAAGCCGTATTCAAAACGGTGTGGTTATCGCAGCGGTAAACCTGTCCAGTCTCATGACATCCTTTACATAGCGTTATCAGGACATCCTTTACAGTTTGGTTGAGTCCAGCGCGGTACGGTGGATAGG
>JBAVAA010000560.1:0-2304 GCA_049585515.1 Terriglobales bacterium
GATCCATACTCTTGTCGTCAGAAGTCTATATTGAAACCGGGTGCTTGGCGGAATCCTGCGCTTATTAGATACTCGAGGGTTGAACTTTGAACCTTTTCCCTGGGAGAAACGAAATGACCTATCTTGAAATCGGCTACCGCTATCAGGCTCCGCTGGGGGAGGCTGAGATGCGGGCGGTTGACAGTGTGCGTGAGGTTTATGGGATCCAGCGGATACGGTTCGACGAGAAGGAGCGGACGGTGCGCGTGCTGTTCGACGCTTCACGCCTGAAAGGCGACGACGTAGCCAAGCTACTACGGGCGGCAGGTATCGATGTCGGGGAACCGCTAGTAGTTGCCTGAGATTCGGCGGTAGTTAATAGGGGAGCCTATGGCACTCCGCCCGTTTCCCGGTTGGCCCTCATTTGCCAATGAGGGCACTCGGGGGAGGACCCGGAAACGGGTCGGAGTGCAACTCGGCGTCAAACGGAAGATTTGCAAGGGGCATTCGGAAAGACCTCTGGCCGAAGTATTTTCCCAAATGCCCCGTTGCGCGCCACTTCGTCTAGCCAAGAAGGAGCATGTCGGTTGCCATCGTAAGGCATTGCCAACATGTATAGAAAGAACGAGGGGCTGGGTAGGTTTTGCGCGGAGACGGGAAACTTTTACGCGACTTTACAAATCTCCGCCAATGGCAGGGCCGCCGATTTCCACAACCGGCGCGGGTTTTGGGGCGCTGGGTGAGCTCGAAGTTGCACTCGGTGTTGGGTTTATTCGGTTAGGAGGGCCGCAGTCCCGTTCGGCGAAATTCGCATCTTTCCGTTATAATCTGAGGACACGAGTCTGAACACAAATTCTTCCACGATGCGCCCGTAGCTCAATTGGATAGAGTGCTTGGCTACGAACCAAGAGGTTGGGAGTTCGATTCTCTCCGGGCGCACCAGACCTACTTTCGGAACGGGTTTTCGATCTTCACGCCTGCAATCATTTGCCCCGCATTCAGATCCTCGGAGAGGATCCGGTTTGCACCGCATTTGGCAGCGGAGGCAATTATAAGGGCGTCCCAAAATCCAATCCGCGATTCGTCCTCGATCCGAAATGCCGATGCGATTTCGGCCGCGGTTGTTTCGACGCACCAGATCGCGTAGCTGTTTACCACTTTGCGTGCTTTAGCTCTAGGGAGCGGGGATGCAATCTTGCGCGTTACGTTGACATAGAATTCCTGCAGCACCTGCGGACTAAGAGCGCCCGCACGTTGGCTCCAGAGTTCGGCGAGGACATTCTTGGCTGCTTCGTGCTTTGATTTTGCATCAATGTCGTGAGCGTAGATCAAGATATTGGTGTCAACGAATGTCTTATCGTTCATGCAACTCGTCTCGACTGGCTCGGATCCTTCCGCCCAGGTGGAAGCCTTGATCGAGCAGAATCATGGCCTCTCGCTGCGCATGCGCATATGCTTCCTCTTCCCCGACTAAGGCTTCAACCTGCTCTGCAAGAAGGCCACTAATGGAGGTTGCCCGGCGGGCGGCGAGAACCCTCACCTTCTGGAGTGTTTGCAGGCTGAGGCTGATTGTTACGTTTTGTTTAGACATAATTCTTGTGCCGTCTTAGATCAACGAAATCAAATCACACGTCAATTACGTGTAACACGTACCGCACGTGTTGTCAAGATCAAAGGCCCTTGGTGAGGCGTCTGACCGCGATAGCGGTTGAGCACCATTCGAGATAGCATCAATGGACCACACTCGGGACCACTCGCGATGCCTCAAGGAGATGTTTATGAAAAGCGTTTTTTGGGCCGTTTGCCTGCTCGCACTTGTCCCGGCAATCGATCTCAACGCACAAGTCAATCCTTACAAAGACGGCACTCCGGGAGTGACCGGTTATCGATCCGAAGTCCTGGCTGAGGTTATGATCCAGGAAGACAAGTTCCTGCGTCTGGCGGAGGCCATACCTGCCGACAAGTACACCTGGCGTCCGGCGCCGGATGTCCGTTCTTTTGCTGAAGTATTTCTGCATGTATCGGCCGCCAACTTCAACCTTTACAAGCTGGTTGGAACGCCCCCACCGAACGGCTTCGAGGTAAAGGATTTGAGAAATCGACTACTGACAAAGCAAAAGTGATCGCCACGCTGAAAGACTCGTTCGCCCATGCCCGGAAGCCGATCACGGCTATGCCCGACGCCAATCTCGACAAGAGTCTGGACTGGTTCGGCGGTAAGAACACGGAACGGGGCGTGCTTCTGTTTATTGTCCGGCACGCTGCCGAACACCTGGGGCAGTCGATTGCTTATGCTCGATTCATCGGCGCGGTTCCACCTTGGAC
>JBAVAA010000561.1:0-13501 GCA_049585515.1 Terriglobales bacterium
ATAAAAAGATTGTGGACCTGTCGAGGAGACTTGGGCGGCGAGCGAAAGCGGATTGAATGCCAAAAAAAATAATATTGACCAACGCATAGGGAGCCGCTTGACTCAAGTTTCGACAAATAGCGCCCGCGCGTCTTCGACTGCCGAGCGAGATGTTCTGGCGTGGAACGATCCCCCTGCCAGCGTTGGTATGGGATGCTGTTGAAAAGAATTGAGTTGGCGGAAACATCAGCGGGCGATGTGGAACTTAGGAAAGGCGGGGGGCAAGCACATCGTTCGAAGCAGAAGTGTTTCGCGACTTATCGTCCCATCTGAAATCGAAAACAACTGACGGGCGGTGATTCTCATCTCAAAGTGGCGCTTCATCGAGGAAAGAAATCGGACAAACTGCTTTAGGATGTGCGACCAGAGATATTAGAAAGTGAGGCTCAACGACATCTGGATCTGCCGCGGGCTGCTGATGGTCTTGTTCGTGATGCCGATGCCACTGGAACTCGAGCATTGGTATAAGGCTGTGAAGCTAGTGTCGCAAGGAGTCGTCGTTGCAGGCTGACCGACGTAAGGGAAGCCGTTGAAATTAATGTTCTGGGTGATGTTTTCGATCGGGATATCGAAGCTGGCGGTGTTAGTCAGGTTGTAGATGTCCATCTTGTACTTGAGAGAGTACCGCTCAGTGATCTGCATCGCCTTCACAATTTCGATGTCCGTCCGCTTCTGCCACGGTTGCCGGAAAATATTGCGCTGGCCATGGTCGATGAAGTTCGTCTCGTAGGGATCATTCATAGGAATAGCGCCATTCAATGCGCCTTCGGCTAGCAAAGGGAGACCAAAACATTTGGGATCGAGGGCCGGAATACCCGCGTGCACTCCAGAGGCTCCGGTAAGCGCCTGCTGGGGCGTACAACCGGAGAGCGGAACGACAGGATTCGTGATGCCGTCGTTCACGCCATAGAATACGCTGCCAACCGCGCCTGTGTAATCGATCACGCTGTATGGCTGGCCACTCTGGATGATAGTCAAACCCGAAATGGCCCATCCATCCGCCACCTTACCCTTCAAAGAAGATGACGAGAAAAACTTCGGCAGTTCGTAGGTATAGGTGAAGTTGATCACGTGCTTGCGGTCGTAGTCGGATAGACCGTAGCCGGAGCGCAGATTCTGAGGATTGTTGCCGTTGTAAAACAGGCCCATTGCGCTTTGTTCGTCGGTGGCGTGCGAGTACGTATACGAGAAGCCAACCTCGAAGCCATGACTCACTCGCTTTTCAACGTGAGTCTGCAGCGCGTTGTAAGCGGAAACACCCGCCGCCGTATAGGATTCCGATTCGGCGGAATAGCCGATGTAGGGCACGCGGAGGTCGACGTTTCCGCCTTCAAAGGTTGACTGGTACGGCTGGTTGCTGGTGGGGAGGTTACCGTTAGGGAGGTTGGTGGGGGTGAAGCCGCCTGGCTGAGTGACAATCGTATAGCCGTAGGTGTAATCCTGCTCGAACTGAGTGCCCTTTAGGATGGGATTGGAGGGCGAGGCAATCCGGGCCTGGTTGAAAGGCAGGGGAACAATTTCATGGCGTCCGAGATTGCCCACGTAACCGACCTCGATCGCGAGGTCCTTCCGCGGTTGCCATTGAATGTTGAGCGTCTCGTTGAGAGTATAGTGGAGCTTGTTGGCACGGTTGTAGTCGGCGAACGAGAATAGCGGTATCCCGGTTTCGATGTCACCCGCATTCGGCAGAAAGAGATTCTGAGGATTGCCGCTGGGAGGTGGATTGAGCGTAGTCCCCCAGGGGTTTTCGAAAGTGCACAATGTGTAGGCGTACTGACTGCAAGCCGTCGCATTCACCCACGGCGGAGTCTGGTTTACTCCAAACGGACCGCCCGCGATCAAACCTGAGGCAAAACCCGGCGAAAGGTAAGTGAAAAGTTCTCCGCGATCGTAGTACATTCCCCAACCCGCGCGCACGACAACCTTGTCATTGAACTTTCTTGGGCTCCACGCTACACCGAGACGCGGCGCGAGGCCCCACTGTCGTCCGGTTAGAGTCGAGTCGCTGACACCTTTCGTCGGAAACAGGGGATTGTTACCCGCCACAATGAATCCGTTCGAAGTGATAGTGTCCGAGGCCGCATCGTAGCTGTAGCGCGACGGATCAAAATTGAAGAGTTTTCCGTACTTTTCAGTCAACCCTCCGTGGTAATCGAAGCGCAGGCCGGCGCTGATGCTGAGATTTGGCCTGATTTGGAACTTATCCTCTACGTAGGTGCCGTTTTCGTTCGAGCGGTAGTAACGGTTGGCGTCGCCCTGCAAGAATTGCGTGGCAACGAATCCATCCGCCGTATAGGTGATGGGCGTGCCCGTTAGGAAATTGGCGAAATTGGTGAAGCCGATTATCCCCGAGTTCGTTCTTCGATCGCGCGCATTAAGCTGGGTGTAGGAGTAGCTCCCGCCGAATGTAATTGTGTGTTTACCGCGGATCCAAATAGCATTGACGGAAGGCATCCAGCGATTTTGAAAAACTCCGGTAAAGGCGCCCTGCGAAGCTGCCGTCGATCCGATACCTAGGCCGGCATTATAAACGGCGTTTGGATTGTTCGGGGAGTCGTTTCCTAAATCATCCACAATCGTAATTCCCGGGAAGACTGAAGAGCCGAACGCATTGATGTTCATAGCTTGAGGCGTGAACGGCTGTGCAATCGTACTGTAGGCCTTTTCGCGAATGAACCCGAATACTTCCGTGATGCTGAAGTTCGTCGTAATGGATTGCGTGTTCGTAATACTCGCGACCTGACTGCCGGCGTCCAAGTGTTGCGAAAATCCTTCGACGGAGGAATACCCGAAAGGCGCCGTGGTCGGGTCATGCTGGTAGTAATACTTCAACGAAAGCGTGTCTTTGGGACTCACCAGGTAATCGAGATCGGACACGGCCTGGTCGGTGATGAAATATGCCGGCTGCGTGATGAAGGCATTTTCCGGGAAGTTCAGGGATGCGATTGCCGACGGAATCGCTGACGGAATCATGTACTGGCCATTCGGCAGCTTGTAGTTCAACATGGCGAGCGCGATGGGATCCACGGTAGCGGCGGTGACACAAGCCGGTTCGTTCGCACCGCCGCACAGCCAATTATTATTGGCGACGGTTGCCAGTGTTGCCGCGCTGCGATCATCGGTCAGTCCTGGAGGCACCGCCAGGCGCGAGGTGCCGATCTCCAGATCGGAAACGTGAGTGTGCTGGTAGCTGACGAAGCCGAAAAGCTTGTCCTTGATGAGCGGTCCGCCAAGCGTTCCGCCCACTACGTATCGGTGTAACTCGGGGACTTTTTCGGCACTGGGGATGTTGGGATCCTCATTGTAGAAAAAGGGAGCGGCATTGAGCCAGTCGGTTCCGCGGTGAACATACGCGCCGCCGTGTATGGAGTTGGTGCCGGAGGCGGTGCTCATGTCGATGTGCGCGCCGCTGGTGGACCCCTGCTGGGCATCATACATAGAGGTGTTTACGCGGAATTCCTGTACCGTTTCCGGTGCGGGAGTCGGCAGTGCCTGTCCGATGGACAAATAGGGCGACGCCGAGGTCTGAACTATTTCCGCGGTCGTGTTGGAGGCGTTGGCAACGCCGGTATTGTTCACGATGCGTGCGGAACCTACCGAACTTGTGGTCTTGCCGTTGAACAAATTGCTGGCATCTACGCCATTCAGAAGAAAAGTATTGCTAGTATCGCGCTGACCATTGGCCCAGATGGGCTGGTTGCCCAAACCGTTGTTGGCGCCGGTTCCGCTGGATAGTTCGGCATTTACTCCGGGCGAAAGAATGGCGAGTCCAGTGAAACTTCCCGTGGGCAGCGGGACGGATTCAATTTGGTTTTGTTCCATGATGTAGCCATTGGTGGTGTCGACGGCGTTCATCAGCGGCTCCGCCTGCACCTCGACGACCGTCCCCACCTGGCCGACAGGCAATACCGCATTGACGGTCGCGGTACGATCCGCCTGCACTGTGATCGACGGTATTTTCTGCGTCTCGAAACCATCATGGGTAAACGTGAGCGTGTACGTACCGATGGGCAGATTTACGAAATCGTAGATGCCATTTGCGTTGGTTTTCTGGGTGCGGGTGAGTTTTGTCTGGTCGCCAACGATGGTCACAAGGGTGTCGGGGAGCACTCCACCAGTCTCGTCTGCGACCGAGCCCGTGATGCCGCCGAGCGTTTGCTGAGCCTGAGCGCGGGGGGCGAAAGCAAGCAGCATCCAAACGGCGGATGCGCTCAGGATGATAACGAACAGTCCAGTTCTCTTGAGCATCAATGGCCTCGTATTAATTTTCTGAATAAACTCGCGCAACATAGCCTTCAGCAAGTGAACTATTGCTGTGCTGTTGCAACGATGTTGGCGGCAAGGCTGGATTGCTCGCGTGCGCACGTTAAGAAAGACGGACTAAATTTACGCGAGTCCAGAGCGGAATGAAAGAGTTGCATGCAGTGATTATTTCTTTGCCACAGATTAAATATTTTTATGGCGAGTCGTTGGCTACTGCCGTTGTTTTATTGCGCCTGCGAATCACAAACCAAAGTAGTCCCGCCGTCAGATAGGCGAGATAGATGAAAGGCAGCTTGCCATACGGTCCTTCGGGGACGGGGTACAAATTCCCAATCAGTGCGAGCAGCATGGCGGCGCCAGCGAGCCAGGGAACGAGCTGCGCGCCGGCGCGGAAAACGCGGTGGTGGCGCAAGTAGCGTGGAAGCGCGACGCAAACCAATGCATAGGCCACGATAAAACCATAGGTCGCCAATGATCCCAGCCAGCCGTACACATCCAACCCGCTAGCACCGCGGGCCGCCAGAACCGCAGCGGGGAGCAGCGCAGCAATACCGGTGATGACGACAGCACGGCTCGGGGTTTGATTCCGACTATGTGTGGCGCGAAGAGAGTCGTGGGCGAGCCCACTGTGGGCCATCAGCAGCAGTACACGGGCTGCCGCCGTGATACACGCCAGGGTGCAGGCAAACAGGCTCACCAGCGCGCCCATGTCGATGAGCAATCCCAGCACTGGGACGCCTGCGACTCGCGCCACGACATGCATTGGATCCTGACTCGCGCCCAAATCCTGTCCGACCGCGTGGAACCCCAGAACCTCGGCGTAAGCGCAGACTGTGAAGAATGACCCGGCAAGAAGAGCGCTCTGGATGACCGCGCGCGGAATGGTCTTCAGGGGATCGCGCGCCTCGGATCCCAGCGTAGTTGCGCTCTCGAAACCAACAAAACTGAAGAGCGCGAGCACCACTCCGAGCCTGAGCCCGCTGCCGGTCATCCCGTGAAGATGGAGTTGTTCCCAATCCCAGTGCCGCCCCTGGCGCAACAATAGCAGTACGACGACGATCACAATCACCGCCACTGACGCGGCCTCAATCCAGAGCATAAGCCGCGCGGAGATTTCCACGTCACGGTAGGCAATCCAAATTGATATTGCGGTGACCAAAGTCGCCAGCAGCACGGAAGAATAAACGTGGCCCGTGGCGTCGCGCAGCAGCAGGTTAGCGTAGTGGTAAAAGCCGCCAATGACGCTCGATCCAGTTGCCACATATGCAAGCAACAGGCTCCAGGCGACGGTTGCGCTCAGCCATGGAGGCAAGGTCATCGAAGCATAGGTGTACAACGAACCGGGAGACGCGGAATGGCGAGCATAGCGGGCGATGCAGAGCGCGACGAGCAGCACGGCAGCGGTCGCGAGTACATATGCCAGCCATGTGCCACTGCCCGCCAGAGCACAAACCAACGGGATGGTAACCGCAGGCGTCGTCGTCGGAGCAATTGTGGAAACCGACTGGGCCAGCGTTTCCATCGGCGAGAGAATGTCGCGACGCAAACCATAGTCTGTTGCCGGAGAAATCTCTGGAGTCGTTTGCGCCATGCAGGTCGATGTTTCCTCAGTTTGTATTGGGGTGGGATTGTACAACGGCGGCTGCACGGAAGAATAAAGAAGAAAGATTGAAGGAGAAATCCGATTTGAGATGCGGTGTATTATCTTGCAACGTTTTCTGAATCGTGCGGAAAGAAAAGAGCAACCATTGATCGAGCGCTACTTCAAACTCGCCGAACACCAAACCACCGTCAAACAGGAGATGCTGGGCGGGCTCACGACATTTGTGACGATGGCCTACATCGTCGTCGTGAATCCGCAAATCCTCGCGCAAGCGGGGATGCCGCCCGAGGGCGTCGTATTTGCGACGTGCATCTCCGCCGCTGCCGCCACCTTGGTGATGGGTCTGTACGCCAACTATCCCATCGCGCTTGCCCCGGGGATGTCACTCAACGCTTACTTCACTTACGCCGTCTGCCTCAACATGCACGTTCCGTGGCAGACAGCGCTAGCCGTCGTTTTCTTTTCAGGCACGCTGTTCCTGCTGCTGACTGTGACGCGGGTGCGCGAGCAAATTGTCAACGGTATGCCCGACTGCCTTAAGCACTCCACCGCTACGGGCATTGGAATGTTTATCGCTTTCATCGGGCTGCGCAATGCACAGCTTGTGGTCGCGAATCCGGCTACGTTCGTCGGCCTGGGCAGTTTCTCGAATAAGGAAGTGCAGATGGCCTGCTTCGGCCTTGCTCTGACTCTCATCCTTATGGCGCGGAAGGTCAATGGCGGAATCTTGATCGGGATCATGGGAACGACGCTGGTGGGAATTTTGCGCGGGATTTCTCATTGGCCGACGGCGATTCTGTCTTTCCCGCATCCCTCCTCGACTTTCTTGAAGCTCGATTTTCGAGGTGCTATCCATCTGGGCTTCCTCGAAATTTTGTTTGCGTTTTTATTCGTCGACCTTTTCGATAATGTAGGAACGCTGGTGGGTGTGTGTGAGCAGGGCGGATTCATTAAGGACGGCAAGATTCCCCGCGTGGGCAGAGCGCTCGTCGCCGATGCTGTCGGCACGCTGTTCGGTTCGCTGACCGGCACATCGACGGTCACCAGTTATATCGAGAGCGTGGCCGGAGTCGCCGCTGGAGCGCGAACTGGCCTGAGCAATGTTGCCGTTGCCGGCCTTTTCCTGATTGCCGCCTTCTGCGCGCCGCTCGCCACGGCGATTCCGGCCTATGCTACAGCGCCCGCACTGATCCTGGTGGGCGCACTTATGACGCAATCTATTGCACATATCGAATGGAGCGAATTCAGCGAGGCGGTCCCGGCTTTCATCACCATGCTTGCTACACCCCTCACCTTCAGTATCGCCACCGGCCTTAGCCTGGGGCTGATCTGCTACACGGTGGTGAAGATTGCCTCCGGAAAACTTCGCGAGATAACCACGCTGATATGGATTCTTACTGCCCTCTTTATTCTGCGTTACGTTTATCTGGCCGTTAGTTAGGTTGCGGACGCCCCCACTTATGAGCTAATCCAAAGGGATTAACACAACGACTTACTACTTTCGGCTACGCCACGAGGAGGATTGTAAAAGGGTCACTAAAGGTTGAAAGTACCGTAGCGCCCGAGACCGACCTCCCCAAGCGCCAGGCAGTCTAAAACCAGGAGAATCAATGAAAACGAAAAGGAATGAACTCGTACTTTTGTCGCTGGTGGCGACTGTCCTGATGTTAGGGGGAAATGCCTTCGCGCAGTGTATTGCTGTCGGGGACCCGACCGTTTATTTCACAACCTACTATTCCAAAGCGAACACTGCTGCCGTGCCGGACCAGACTCTTCGAGTCATCAACGACGGCGGGAACGGGAACCTGTGGGCAGATATTTACGTGCTCGATGACAGCGAGGAATTGCAGGAGTGCTGCTCCTGCCAAATTACGCCCGACGGTCTGCTCTCGGAATCCGTGAATTTAAACCTCACGGCCAACCCGCTCACGGGGCGGAAGCCGACACGTGGGGTCATCAAGGTCATATCCTCGAGCTCTGGTGACCCGGCTAATCCTATACCGACTATCGGACTACGGGTTTGGGCTTCGCACGTCCAGGGGACCAAAGTAACACTCTCTCCGGGAAACCAAGTGATCCCTGCGGTATCGGGTCCTTACTTCGTTACCGAAACCCTGGCAGCCGAGTCGAACCTGAGCACCGGGCCCGGGTCGGAAGAAGAGCTCCTGGGACTGCTGTGTTATTACAGTTCATTTCCGCTAAGCGGTCAACCCTGCAGCTGCACGCAAGAAGATATGGACTTCTAGGAATAGCTTCGACGAGGCAGAGATCGACTCGAATCTCTGCTGGATTCTCCTGCCGCACGTTCACTGCCCAACCCTCCCGCGAACGGGGAGCTTCACAAAGCTCCCCGCGCTCACAACACTGGCTGCAGATCAAGGCTTATGACAGGGGCTCCTCACACAGCGGCGGAAGTCGAACTGACCAGCTTACCAAGGTAATAAGAGAAAGGACTGGCAGCGAGAGAGTTGGATGGCATCGAGATAACTCACTCGCAACTAACGACCCGAGTTAGCCATCATCAGCGCGAAAAGTATGGGAAGATAGACGATCGTAGCCCGCAGCAGCCGCCGAGCAGAGGGCTTGGACGCCGCGGCCGTCGCCGGTAATTGCGGATAGGCCATTCCCATTGACACGCGGAACAATGCCGCGCCCATCAGGATAGCGCCCACCAAATACAGGCGTCCCGCCATTCCCAGCGCGAAGGGCAAAAGACTGACCGGAATCAACGCCGCGGAATAGGCCAAAATCCGCCACAGTGTGGATTTTCCATCGGAGTCGACTACCGGCAACATGCGAATGCCGCCTTGCGCGTAGTCCTCGCGATAGAGCCATGCGATCGAAAGAAAATGCGGGAACTGCCACACGAACATGATGGCAAAAAGGATCAGAGTTTCAATTTCCAGCTTCCCGCGCACCGCGGTCCAACCAAGTACCACCGGCATCGCCCCGGGAAACGCGCCCACAAATGTGCAAATCGGAGATACTTTTTTCAGCGGAGTGTAGGCTGCCAGATAGATAAGTGCAGTCAAGAATACTAACAATCCAGTTAGTAAGTTGGCATAGATAGATAGATAGATGGAACCGCCCAGGGTCAGCGCCAGACCGACAGCGGCTGCGTGCGCCCTCGTCATGCGCCCCGAGGGCAGGGGACGAAGCGCCGTGCGCCTCATGCGAGCATCCACATTCGACTCGAGCACCTCGTTGAGCGCCGCGGTTCCGCTCGAAACCAGCGCCACGCCGAGCAGGGCATGGAACAAGCCCATGGACCACGTCGAAACGCCCAAACGACGCGCGCCGAAGAAGTAACCGCACCACGCGGTCAGGACGATAAGAGTTGTTATGCGCGCCTTGGTCAATTCGGCGTAATCGCGCAGCCGGGAAACAAATTGTTGCAACATGGACCCCACACTCACCGGTTTGCTACTGGAGTTTTTCGTACAGCCCTGAATCTTTGACCCCTGCAGTTAGAGACAGCATTCGTATCGCGCAATCGGTTCGATGTCAAGTCAAATTCGCGCGAGGCACATCTTGTCATCACGATACTCGCACCAAGACACAGTCGTTGGCAAATACATCATCGACAATTACGCGGGCACCTATTGAGCGCCCGACGGAGTTGAAATCTTGAATGTCTCGGGTGGATCAAAGTAACACTGGTGCCAAAGAGCTGAGTCGGACAGGGCTCCCGCCTTCCACTGCCGAACGGTGGGAAAGGTTGCCGCGATCAGACCGCCATCGACGGAATCGAAGATCAGGACGACTCCCGCCAGTTCCTGCGATCTGGCCGCCAGTTCCGCGTAGCTTTTGTCGAGCAAGGACTTGGCGTATTCCAACTTGGCCTGCGGGCCGCTGTTCTTCTCGTTTTCCTGAATCTTTTGCACCGAGATGATTTTTACGTTTTTGCCCCGGAGCGGCACCCAATCCCCGGGAAAAGGAGCGGTCTCTTCACGTGTCACCTGAAACATATCGGCTACGACTGGCGCGGCATTCGCGCCCGCCAGCGGGACGTCCGAAATGCCCTGGGGCATCTCCAGGCTGGTGCGCCAGATCCATCCGCGCGACAAGCCGGAAATCCGCACGTGAACCCAGTCGGCATTGAAATCCAGCATCTCAAATTCATCGTGCTCGCTCGCCATAAACAAAGTCTTAGCGGTCAAGCTGGGAGCCGCGACCACCGGAGTGCCCGACTTCTTAATGGCCACCAGATTCTTCGGATGCGCCCGGTTCTTGAGCACTTCCTCCAGGCTCGCGGCCTCGGCCTGCAAGGCGGTTTGACGCGGATCCGTAGCTGCGGCCGGAGTCGAAGCCGAATTTTTAGAATTCGCCACTTGAGTGGACAGGCCTTGCTCAAGCGAAGACGAAAATCCCCGCCCGGTTTCGGGCAGCCTCGGCATTGGCGCCGAGATGGTCGGCTCGGCAGTTCCGCTGTCTGCAGCTGCCGGTGCCTTAGCCGGCGCCGCGGGCGCATGAGTCGCCGTCAAACCATCGCTAGAGCTTCCGTGGGAACTACCCTTAGAACTCATCGCACTGGACCCGCCGGCCAGCGCTTCGGATAACTGATCGAGAAGATCGGACTCAATTCTGCCGTTCGAAGTCAGAAGTTGGTATCCCGAGCGCGACGGAACTGAATCCGCGTACCATGCCGTCAGCTTCGTGCTTACGCGCACCACCGATCCGCCCGATGCCGTTGAGTTTACCTGCACGGCAGCCTGGTAATACGCCCGCTGGTAGCGACTCAAGGGATAATTGCCGGGCAGAGCGAATCCCTCGACCACCGGCAAACGTCCGCTCAGGGATGGTTGCAAGACCTTCAACGCTTTTTCCACCACGTTTTTCGATTGAGCATAGGCGCGTTCATACGGGCCTGCTTGAGGGTTTGCTTGCGCATTAGCGCTTTGCGCGGCGGTGATCAGGACCGAGGTCACCAGAAATGCGGGCAGCAGAAAAGTGGACGACAGCGCCCTCCGAAGGGGATTTCTGAGGCCATTTCCGAGGTCGCGCGAACTACGCCTGGTCATGGCAATTGTTCCAGTTGGTCCCGTTGAAGCCATCCGTGCTGCCCTTCGCGAGTTTCGATCCCGTACCAGTATGGCGTTTCAATCTGAACCAGAACTTCGGCCCCCGGCTCCAGAGACACAAGTTTACTGGCGCTGCGGAATGGAGCCGACCTCAGCGGAGCCCCAGGTTTCTTGACCAACCGCTCCACCTCACGCCGCAGTTCGGCGACGTGTTGCTCGAGTGATTGAGTTGACTGCTCTGATGCCGCCCCCGATGACGACACGGGCGTGTTCGACGACTGTGGTACTCTCTCGTCATTCGTATGCTCTACGGACGTCTCCGCCGGTGGAGTGCTCAGCAGAACTGTGTCACTGCCCAAGCCGAAATTTTCCTTTGCCAGGCGTTCCTGTTTCGCTTCCTTTGCCGCGGCATCTTCCTTCTTCATCAATTCGATCGCGTCCAGATGCTCCTGAATGTCTTTGTACTCGTTGCTTTCGACCGAGCCGTTCGAGGGATGGACACTGTGCCTGAAATCCTCGACAAACACGGCGTCAATGCGCAGCACGGTATTTTCGAAGCCCTGGACCTGCACCACGTAGCGCACGGCCAACGTCCCAAGATCACCGCCGTCTTTGAAATTTCTGGGATCGAGCGCATGCTGCTTCACCTTGTAAAAAATTTTGCCGCCCTCCGTCCATGGCCGAAAAACCGGCGTCGACGCGGCCGCAACCGCTCCCATAACATACTCGTCTTTGTTGTATTCCTTGGTTCCACGAATAATCGTGTTCTGCGACACTTCTTCCACCACTTGCGCCACTTCAGGCTCAGGCAGCGGAATATTGACGATCAGGCCCTCGCCATACTGGAGTACATCCTTTTCGCGCGCGTGCGCGCCAATCGCCGCCACAGCGAGCAGAAAAAATACTGTGACTACCCGAAGATAGCGCGCGGATCCATCCAACGAAAAGCGATGTTCAAGCCCTTTGTTACGGAAACTCTTGTCGCAGATCACAACCGGCTCCGATACTCCTGTGGCAAGAGTCTCTTACGCTGGTTCAGCGATGTCAACCCTGGCGGCCAGGCGCACTTTGTGTGCGCTGCGCGACACAGAAAAAATTTTAAAGAACTGTATTGCGCTTTACTAGTGATGGTAGTACTATCCTGCGCCGTAGATTAATTGAACAAATGTCGTGAATGAAAAATTTGGATTTCAAATTGATGTGCTAGCCCGGCGATTTGTTTCATGCGGTCTTGTTTAGCAATTTTAACCTGAGTTCGTGGGGAAGTCGGTTGTTTGGGGAAAATTAGTGAATCTGTTCTGAGGAGTGCAGCATGCGTATGTGGGCGCAGTCTCATCTCTGTCAGAAGCCGCAGCGGTCAGGTTCGGTTCTCGCCGCTGTATTCGTGTTAACGTTTTTGATCTTGAGCGCCAGCGTGCCTGCGAACGCACTACCGGCTTTCGCCAGGAAGTATGGGCTTCGTTGCTCCGCCTGCCATGAATCGTGGCCCGCTCTAAACAACTTTGGTCTAAAGTTCCGCGACAATGGCTACCAGTTGATGAACGATCGCGATTCTCCCATCTGGCAGAATCCTGGTTACTGGCCGGTCACTTTCCGTATTACGCCGATCTGGCATCGGGTGAGCACCCCTCAACAAGTTGACACCTACGATTCGACGACCGGGATGATTACGGGTTCGACGACCCAGCGTATCTCGTCGTCCGGCTTTGACCTGAGCGGTCTCGACTTCCACACTGGTGGCACTCTGGAGAAGAATTTCTCGTTCTACGTGCTGCCGTCGTCGGATTCAACCGGAGCGTTTCATTTCGAGAGCGTCAATGCGCGCCTGGATAACATCGGGGGCAGCCCGTGGCTCAACGTCAGGCTAGGTAAATTCGAGCTCAACAATCTGCTTTCCGAAAAGCGCACCTTATGGCTTACCGGAAACGGTGGTGTTTATCAGACGTATCACTTTATCCCGGTGAATGACGGAAACAGCTTCGGACAGATGGGTGACAACCAACTGGGCGCGGAGTACATGGGACACTCGGCGGACGATAGGACGCGTGTTTCCGCAGCCTTGCTCAGTGCAAACGATGGGAGCCCGGGCCTGATTACCGGGGCCAACTCCTACAGCGGATTCTTTACCTTTGACCAGGCCCTTGATGCGGGCAAGCTGGGAACGGAGCGTTTCGGCGCGTACGCCTTTGTCGGGCAGGCGGCGACCTACTATAAGACTTCGGGGGGAGTGCCCATCCCTGGGTCCGGAGTTGGCAACAAGGGATTTAGCCGTGAGGGTTTTTACGGTCAGTTCTACCTCGGTCCTCACTTTGACCTCAACGTCGTGACCCAACACGGTTCGGACAACGCATATTTTGGACAGGGCTATGGCGACGCAATAGCGTCGGATGGCAATGGGACCGCCACCTGCACCGCCTCGAGCGGTTGCCCGCCCAACAATACGCCGGGAACAGTTCTTCCGACAGGGTCGCGTGCGCCCACCTGGAACGGCTACACGTTCGAGGCCCGGTACGTTTACAGCCCGCAGCTGATTTTCAAGGGCGTCTATGAAGCGGAACGAATGTCGCAACAGGCC